>NZ_JBPQTS010000159.1:0-17166 GCF_051386455.1 Streptomyces sp. URMC 124 | reverse complement strand
CCGCCCCTCCCTCCCGGAGGTCCCCCGCTCGTGAGTGTGCAGATCGCCGAGCTCGCCCGGATTCGCAGCCGGCATCCCGAGGCCATCGCCGAAGCCGCCGCCCGGCGGGTCCGGCGGCCGCTCGTGGGGGAGAGCGGGCGCCTGATGGTCATCGCGGCGGACCACCCCGCGCGCGGCGCCCTCGGCGTCGGTGACCGCCCCTTCGCGATGGCCGCCCGGCCCGAGCTGCTGGAGCGGCTCTGCCTCGCGCTGTCTCGCCCCGGCGTCGACGGAGTCCTCGCCTCCGCCGACATCCTGGACGACCTGCTGCTGCTCGGCGCGCTGGAGGGCAAGATCGTCATCGGCTCCATGAACCGCGGCGGGCTGGCCGGAGCGGCCTTCGAGATGGACGACCGGTTCACCGGGCCCCGCGCGGAGGACCTGGCGGCGCTGGGCTTCGACGCGGGCAAGCTGCTGCTGCGCATCGACCCGGACGACCCCGGCTCGCTCACCACCCTGCACGCCGCCGCCCGCGCCGTCGACGCGATGGCCGCCCACCGGCTGCCGGTGTTCGTCGAACCGTTCCTCTCCCGCCGGACCGGCGGCAGGGTCGTCAACGACCTGAGCGCCGAGGCCGTCACCAAGGCGATCGCCATCGCCTCCGGGCTGGGCGGCACGTCCGCCTACACCTGGCTGAAGGTGCCGGTGACGGACGACCCCGCGGCCATGGAACGCGTGATGGAGACGTCGACCCTGCCGGCCGTGCTCCTCGGGGGCGACGTCGGGGACGACCAGGAGGCGGCGTACGGGCGCTGGCGGTCGGCGCTGCGCCTGCCGACGGTGCAGGGCCTGGTCGTGGGCCGGGCCCTGCTCTACCCGGCCGACGGGGACGTGGCGGGTGCGGTCGACAGGGCGGTGGGATTGCTGTGAGCACGGCATCGCGGATCCAGGAGGACGACTCATGACCCACCCTCACCCCCACCCTGACGGCTGCGACTACGACGTGGACGTCAGCCCCGAGCAGGCCGGCTGGGCCCACTCGTCCCTGCGTGTCCTCACCCTCCCGCCCGGCGGCGCCCACACCTTCCCCACCGGCGGCAGCGAATGGATCGTCCTGCCGCTCCGCGGCGGCTGCACCGTCGTCACCGGTGACGAGGAGACCTTCGTGCTCCACGGCCGGGAGAGCCCCTTCTCCTCCACCACCGACTTCGCCTACGTTCCCCGCGACACCACCGCCACCCTCACCGCCCCGGCCGGCGGCCGCTTCGCCCTCGCCGGTGCCCGCTGCGAGCGCCGCCTGCCCGCCCGTTACGGCCCCGCCGAGGCCGTCCCCGTGGAGCTGCGCGGCTCCGGAACCTGCTCCCGCCAGGTCAACAACTTCGCCGCCGCCGGCGTCTTCGCGTGCGACAAGCTCATCGCCGTCGAAGTCCTCACCCCGGGCGGCAACTGGTCCTCGTACCCGCCCCACAAGCACGACGAGCACCACCCGGGCGAGGAGTCGGAACTGGAGGAGATCTACTACTTCGAGATCGCGGACGGGCCCGCCGGCACCCCCGGCCTCGGCTACCAGCGCGTGTCGCCCTCGCGCGACAAGGGCACCGACGTCCTCGCCGAGGTCCGCACCGGCGACGTCGTCCTCATCCCCGACGGCTGGCACGGGCCCTCCATCGCCGCCCCCGGCCACGACATGTACTACCTCAACGTCATGGCCGGCCCCGGCGCGGAGCGCGCATGGCTCATCCGCGACCACCCCGACCACGCGTGGATCCGCGGCACGTGGCCCGCCCAGGCCGTCGATCCCCGCCTGCCGCTCTACGAGGAAGCGAAGCGATGACGACCGACAGGGCAACGACCCGCCGCCTCACCGTCGCCCAGGCCCTGGTGGAGTTCCTCGCCCGCCAGTACACCGAGCGCGACGGCCGCCGGCAGCGCCTGATCGCCGCCTGCTGGGGCATCTTCGGCCACGGCAACGTCGCCGGGATCGGGCAGGCGCTGCTGGAGTCCGGCGGCGCCATGCCGTACCACCAGGGCCGCAACGAACAGGCCATGGTCCACGCGGCCGTCGGCTACGCCCGCCACCGCGACCGGCTCTCCGCGCACGCCGTCACCACGTCCATCGGCCCCGGCGCCACCAACCTCGTCACCGGCGCCGCCCTCGCCACGGTCAACCGCGTCCCCGTGCTGCTCCTCCCCGGCGACACCTTCGCGACCCGCCCCGCCGACCCCGTCCTGCAGCAGCTCGAACACCCCGGTGCGGGCGACGTGTCCGTCAACGACTGCCTGCGCCCGGTGTCCCGCTACTTCGACCGGATCGTCCGCCCGGAGGGGCTGATCCCCGCCGCCCTGCAGGCGGTTCGCGTCCTCGCCGACCCCGTCGAGACCGGCGCCGTCACTCTCGCCCTGCCGCAGGACGTCCAGGCCGAGGCGTACGACTGGCCGGAGGAGTTCTTCGCCGAGCGCGTCTGGCACGTGCGCCGCCCCGCTCCCGACCCGGCCGAACTGGCCGCGGCCGCGGCGGCGGTACGGGCCGCCCGCCGCCCCCTGCTGATCGCCGGCGGCGGCGTCCACCACAGCGAGGCCGAGGACGCGCTGCGCGCCCTCGCCGACGCGACCGGCATCCCCGTCGCCTCCACCCAGGCCGGCAAGGGGTCCCTGCACCACGCCCACCCCGCCGACGTCGGCGGGGTGGGCCACACGGGGACGGCCGTCGCCGACGACCTGGCCCGTACGGCCGATCTGGTCATCGGCGTCGGCACCCGCTACAGCGACTTCACCACCGCCTCGAACACCCTCTTCGCCGCCCCCGGCGTGCGCTTCGTCAACCTCAACGCCGCCTCCTTCGACGCCCACAAGCTCTCCGCGCTGCCGCTGGTCGCGGACGCCCGCACCGGGCTGGAGGCGCTGGCGGAAGCCCTGGCCGGGCACCGCGTCGCGGACGCGTACGAGAAGGAGTACACGGCCGGCAAGCAGGCCTGGGAGCGGACCGTCACCCGGGCGTTCACTCCACGGGACGCGGCGGCGCGCCCCACCCAGGCCGAGATCCTCGGCGCCCTCGACTCCGTCGTGGACGCCACGGACGTCGTCATCAACGCGGCCGGTTCCCTCCCCGGTGACCTGCACAAGCTCTGGCGCGCCCGCTCCCGCCGCCAGTACCACCTGGAGTACGGCTACTCCTGCATGGGCTACGAGATCCCCGCGGCGATCGGCGTCGCCCTGGCCGAGCCCGGCCGCCCCGTGTGGGCGCTCGTCGGCGACGGCACGTACCTGATGATGCCCACCGAGCTCGTCACCGCCGTGCAGGAGGGCATCCCGGTCAAGGTGGTGCTGATCCAGAACCACGGTTACGCCTCGATCGGCGGCCTGTCGGAGGCCGTCGGCGGCGAGCGCTTCGGCACCGCCTACCGCTTCCGCGCCGCGGACGGCACGTACACCGGCGACCCGCTGCCCGTGGACCTGGCCGCCAACGCCGCCTCCCTGGGCCTGCACGTGCTGCGCGCCCGGACGGCCGGTGAGCTGCGGGAGGCGCTGTCCGAGGCGCGCGCCGCCACGCGCCCCACATGTGTCTATGTGGAGACCGAAACAGCCGACACAGTGCCGGGCGCGCCCCCTGCCCAGGCGTGGTGGGATGTGCCTGTCGCCGGGACCGCGACCCGCCCGGCGGCCCGCAGGGCCCGGGAGGAGTACGAGCGCCACGCCGCTGCCCGCCGCCGCTATCTTTGACCGTAGGAGAGGCCGACCGATGAAGACCGTCAACCACTGGATCGACGGCAAGGCCGTCGAGGGCACCTCCGGCACGTACGGGCCGGTCACCGACCCGGCGACGGGCGCGCAGACCACGCGGGTCGCCTTCGCCTCCGCGGAGGAGGTGGACGCCGCGGTCGCCGCAGCCAAGGCCGCCTTCGCGACGTGGGGCACGTCCTCCCTGGCCACCCGCACGGCGATCCTGTTCCGCTACCGCGCGCTGCTGGACGCCCACCGCGCCGAGCTCGCCGAGCTGATCACCGCCGAGCACGGCAAGGTGCACTCCGACGCCCTCGGCGAGGTCGCCCGCGGCCTGGAGATCGTCGAGCTGGCGTGCGGCATCACCACGCAGCTCAAGGGCGAGCTGTCGACGCAGGTGTCCGGCGGAGTGGACGTGGCGGCGATCCGCCAGCCGCTCGGCGTCGTCGCGGGCATCACGCCGTTCAACTTCCCGGCGATGGTGCCGATGTGGATGTTCCCGCTGGCCATCGCCTGCGGCAACACCTTCGTGCTCAAGCCGAGCGAGAAGGACCCCTCGCCCGCGATCCTGCTGGCCCAGCTGGCCGCCGAGGCCGGGCTGCCGGAGGGCGTCCTCAACGTCGTCAACGGCGACAAGGAGGCCGTCGACCGGCTGCTGACCCACCCGGACGTCGCCGCCGTCTCCTTCGTGGGCTCCACGCCCATCGCCCGCCACATCCACCGGGTGGCCGGCGAGCACGGCAAGCGCGTCCAGGCCCTCGGCGGCGCCAAGAACCACATGCTGGTGCTGCCCGACGCCGACCTCGACGCGGCCGCCGACGCCGCCGTCTCCGCGGCCTACGGCTCGGCCGGCGAGCGCTGCATGGCCGTCTCCGCGGTCGTCGCGGTGGGCTCGGCGGGCGACGAGCTGGTGGCGAAGATCCGCGAGCGCGCCGAGAAGATCAAGATCGGGCCGGGTGACGACCCCGCCTCCGAGATGGGCCCGCTCATCACCGCGGCCCACCGCGACAAGGTCGCCTCCTACGTGCACGGCGCCGCGGCCCAGGGCGCCGAGGTCGTCCTCGACGGCACCGGCTTCACCGTCGAGGGCTACGAGAACGGGCACTGGATCGGGCTGTCCCTGCTCGACAGGGTGCCGGTCGACGCGGACGCCTACCGCGACGAGATCTTCGGCCCGGTGCTGTGCGTGCTGCGCGCGGAGTCCTACGAGGAGGGCCTGGCGCTCATCAACTCCTCGCCGTGGGGCAACGGCACGGCCGTCTTCACGCGCGACGGCGGCGCGGCCCGCCGCTTCCAGCTGGAGGTCGAGGCGGGGATGGTCGGCATCAACGTGCCCATTCCGGTGCCGGTCGGCTACCACTCGTTCGGCGGCTGGAAGGACTCCCTCTTCGGCGACCACCACATCTACGGGAACGACGGCGTCCACTTCTATACGCGCGGCAAGGTCGTCACGACCCGGTGGCCCGACCCGGCCGACAGCGCCGTGGACCTGGGCTTCCCGAGCCACCGCTGAGGACGTACCGCGGCACGTCCCGGTGGACGTCCCGCTGCTCGGAACGCGATCGTCCGGAACGTAAGCTCAGGCCATGACCTGGTCCAGTGCGCTGCGGAAGGCCGCGCGCGACGGGCTGACGATCGAGCGCACCAAGCTGACGCCCGTGGTCGCCGCCCGTGGCGCGCTCGGCGTCGCGATCGTGGTCGGGGTCATCCTGTGGCTGGGGACCCCGGCCCTCGCCGTGTCCTCCGCGTTCGGGGCGTTCTCCGCCGGGCTGGTGACGTTCCAGCGGAGCTGGCGGCCGCGGCCGGTGCTGGCGCTCGCCGTGGCCCTCGGCCTCGCCGTCAGCACGTTCCTCGGGTACGTGGCCGCGTTCGACCCCGTCGTCTTCGGGTCCCTGCTGGCCGTGTGGACGCTGCTGGCGGGCATGGCCTGGGCGGTCGGGCCGGTCTCCGGCCTGGTCGCCACGCAGACCATCGCCGTCATGCTCGTGACCGTCACCCTGCCCACGTCGGTCACGGGCGCGCTGCACCACGCCGGGCTGATCGCCGTCGGCGGGCTGGTCCAGGCCGCGCTCATCGTGCTCCTGCCCGTCCGCCCCTGGGGCGTCCAGCGCGACGCCCTCGCCGACGCGCTGGCCGCCGAGGCCGACTACGCGCGCCGGCTGCGGCACGATCCGGTCGCCCTCTTCGACCCGCAGCCGCTCATGGACGCGCGCGAGGCCGCCGAACTGACCCCCCGCCAGGCCCGCAACCGGCCGCGCCAGCTGGGCGGGCCGCGCGGCATCGCCGAACGGCTGCGGCCGGTGCTCGCCTCCCTCGCCGACCCCGTCCTCGGCGCGCCCGCCGAGGGCCCCGAACGGGACCGCGCACGGGACCTGCTGGGCGCCGCCGCGACCGTGCTCGACGCGGTCGCGCGCGCCGTGCGGTGGGGCAGGCCCGTACGGCTGCCCGAGGAGGCCACCGCCGTCCTCACCGTGCCCGCCTCCGGGCCCGTGCTCCATGGGCCCGCCCGCCGCTCCGCCCTGCGGCTGATGGCCCTCCTCGGCGACGCGGTCGACGCCACCGACGAGCCGGTGCGCAGGACCACGGCGCGCGGCGGGCCCGCCCACCGGCACCTGCTGCGGCCGTCCGTGCCGCGGCTCGTCCCCGTGGCCCTGCGGGCGCTGCGGCGCGAGGCGCGCTGGTCCTCGCCGGTCGGCCGGCACGCGGTACGGGTCACCGCGGTGGTCCTCGCCGGCTACGCCGCCGGCACCGCCCTGCCGTGGGGGCACGCCTACTGGGCGCCGATGACGTCCGTGATGGTGATGCGGCCGGACTTCGGGCAGACGTACTCGCGCGGCGTCGCCCGCTTCGCCGGGACGGTCGTCGGCGTGCTCATCGCCGGTGCGCTGATGGCCTTCACCCACCCCGGGCCGTGGGTGTGCGCGGGGATGGCGGTGGTGGCCGTCGGACTGATGTACCTGCTGATGCGCACCGGGTACAGCGTGGCGTCGGCCTGCATCGCCGCGTACGTCGTCTTCCTGCTGGGCATCGCGGGGGAGGGCTGGTCGCAGACCGTCGAGGCGCGCGTCGCCCTCACCCTGCTCGGCGGACTGCTGGCCATGGCCGCCTACGCGCTCTTCCCCACCTGGGAGACGCCCCGCCTGCGGGACCGGCTCTCCGAGTGGCTCACCGCCAACGGGCACTACGCGCTCGCCGTGCTGGGCGCCTTCGCCGAACCCGGGGAGCGCAAGCCGCGCCGGGTGCGCGAGGCCCTCCTCGATGCCCGCGCCGCCCGCACGGCCTGGGAGGAGATGGCCGGCCGCGCCCTGACCGAACCCGTGCGGCACCGGGGCCTCTCGCGCACCTCGGAGCGGGCCGCCGAGTCGGCGCTCGCCACGATGGGCCGGGCGACGATGCTGATGGAGGCCCACCTGCCGGAGAAGGACGCCGAACCCTCGAAGAGCGCGGCCCGCTTCGCCGCCGCCCTGGCCGGCTCCCTGCCGGCCGCCGCGACGGCCGTCCGCGACCGCAAGCCCCTCGACTGGACGGCCCCCCACGCGGTGCTCGCCGCGTGGCGCGCGGAGGAAGGCGAAGAGGGCGTGGCCGTCCGGGGCTCGGAACTCCTCCTGGACGCCCTGGACGAACTGGCCACGGCGCTGTCCCCCGGCCCAGGCGGCCGCAACCGCGCCCAACGCAGACCGTAACGCCCCACGCCGGAGACCGGCCGCTCCCGGCGACCCGGCCCGGCACCGCCGGTGGCGCCGCACGACGACGGCGGAGACCCCGGCCGCTCCCGGCGCTCTCCTCCCCCCCGCGGCGCGTCCCGGCGGCGCCGAGCCGGCCCGGGCGTCCGTCCGGCACGGCACCGCCGGTTTCCGTCGTCGTGGCGTCGGGCCGTTGCGGCGGAGGGATTGGGTGCGCCCGGTGGTTCTCCTTCCGCCGCGACGGCGATCGACCCCCGCAGCGCGTTCCGGCGGTGCCGAGCAGCCCCGGGCGTCCGTCCGGCACGGCACCGCCGGTCTCCACCGTCGTGGCGTCGCGCCGTTGCGGCGGAGGGTTGGGGCGCGCCTGGCGGCTCTCCTTCCGCCGCGACGGCGATGGACCCCCGCAGCGCGTTCCGGCGGTGCCGTGCCGGCCCGGGCGTCCGTCCGGCACGGCACCGCCGGTTTCCGCCGTTGTGGCGTCGCGCCGTTGTGGCGGAGGGTTGGGGCGCGCCTGGCGGTTCTCCTTCCGCCGCGATGGCGATCGACCCCCGCGGTGCGTTCCGGCGGTGCCGAGCCGGCCCGGGCGTCCGTCCGGCACGGCACCGCCGGTCGTCGTCGGCCCGTTCGCTCACGGTGTGAACAGGCGTTCCAGGTGGCCCTCCAGCAAGCCCCTCGCTTCGGGCGGGGTGCAGACGTCCAGCAAGAGATACGTCGTCAGGCCGTCCGTCAGGGCGATCAGCAGCATCGCCTCCGCGTCCGGGGCGCGGGACTCGTCCACCTCGCCCCGCGCGATCCCCGCCCGCACCTGGTCCGCGAAGAAGGCCCGTAGCGCCGGTACGCCCTCCCTCGCGTGGGCGCGGAGCCGTTCGTCGTGGAGGGCGCGGACGAAGTACGCGATCTGGACCAGGTTCCCCGTGCGGCTCTCCTCGTCCAGGGGGAGCATCTCCATGACCGTCTCCCGCAGCACGTCCCGCGGCGACGGCGGCGCGGTCAGCCCCATGAGGCGTGCGCGGATGCGCTCCTCTGCGAGCCCGCCCAAGTACTTGAGGGCGAAGACGAGCATCTCGTCCTTGCTGGAGAAGTAGTGCTGGAGCTGCCCCAGCGAGATCCCCGCCTCCGCAGCGACGTCGCGCAGGCTCGCGCCGTCGAGCCCCCGCGCGCACGCGATGCGCCACAGGGCCTGCGCGATCGCCCGGCGGCGCTCCTCGTGGTCCACGCGCTTGGGCACGCCCACCACCTCGCCTTTCCAAGTCGTTTGTATTGCTATAGCTTATTGCCATACAACTGACTTGGAAAACGGGAGCGGCACCCCCATGACAGGACACCGACGCGGCGCACCCGCGCAGAGCCGGACGCAGAGGCAGGCACAGGCGCAGACGCAGCCCCGCCTCAGGCCACCCCGCAACGGCGTCGACCCGCGCGCCCACCGCTGGTGGACCGTGCAGGCGCTGCTGACGGTCACCGGCCCCGCGCTGCTCGTCGCGGCCGCCCTGCTCGTCAACTCCCTGCTGTTCTTCCCGGGCGCCCTCCCCTGGCTCGCCCCGCTCGTCCTGGCCGTCCTCGTCCTGCCCGCCACCGGCTACGTCCTGGCCATGCCGCGCCTGCGCTGCCGCGTCCACGCCTGGGAGGTTGGGGAGTCCGCGGTCTACGCCGCCGGCGGGTGGATCCTGCGCAAGCGCCGCATAGCCCCGCTCTCGCGCGTCCAGACCGTCGACACCGTCCGCGGCCCGCTGCAGAGCCGCTTCGGCCTCGCCACGGTCACCGTCACCACCGCCTCCACGGCCGGCGACGTCCGCATCACCGGGGTCTCCGACGAGGCCGCGGAGTGGTTGGCCGGCCGGATCGCCGATGCCGCCCGCCTCGTGCCCGGGGACGGTGACGCCGCATGAGCGAGCAGCAGCCCGAGCAGCAGTCCGAGCGCGCGCCCGGGCAATGGCGCACCCTCGACCCCCGCACGATCGCCGTGCACTGCACCTGGCTGGGCGCGCCCCTCGGCTCGCTCGCCCTCACCGCCCTCGCCACCGGCGGCCGGTTCGACACGCGCGCGTGGATCACGCTCGCCGTGATCGGCGTCGTCTTCGCCGCCATCAGCGCGAGCGGCGTCGTCACCTGGCGGCGCACCCGCTACCGCGTCACCGCCGACGCCGTCGAGCTCCGCACGGGGTTGTTCACGCGCAGCGTCCGCGCGATCCCCCTGCACCGCGTCCGCAACGTCGACATCACCGCCAACGCCGTCCAGCGCGTCCTCGGCCTCGCCGTGCTGCGCGCCGGAACCGGCGGCGGGGGGAGCGGCGGCGAGATCTCCCTGGAGGCCCTCGCCCGCCCCGAAGCCGTCCGCCTGCGCGCCGAACTCCTCGCCCGCGCCGGCGCCGGCCGCGCCGGCGACCCCGTGCTCGCCACTGCCGACCCGCGCCGCCTGCGCTACGCCCCGCTGACGTTCTGGGTCGTCGGCGGCGTCTTCGCCGCCGCGGGCGGCGCGTGGCGCGTCCTCGACGGGATCGGCATCGAGCCCTGGCGCATCGGCATCGTCCGCCGTGCTTTCGAGGACTTCGGTCACAGCTTCCTGTGGGTCACCGTCCCGCTCGCGCTCCTCGCGGTCACCGCCCTCGGAGCCGTCGGCGCGGTCGCGCTGTACGCCGAGGAGTGGTGGGACTACCGCCTGGAGTGGACCGACGCGGCCACCCTGCGCGTGCGCCACGGCCTGTTCACCACGCGGTCCGTCTCCATCGAGCGCGCCCGCCTGCGCGGCGTGACCCTGCGCGAGCCGCTGCTGCTGCGCGCGGGCGGCGGGGCGAGCGTCCGGGCCGTCGCCGGCGGGCTGGGCAACAAGGAGGAGAACCGCCGCCGCAGCGTCGTCCTGCCGCCCGCTTCGTACGCCGAGGCGCTGCGCGTGTGCGACGGCGTGCTGGGCGAGCCCCTCGGCGCGCCGGAGCTGACGCCCCACCCGCGGGCCGCGCTGCGCCGTCGCGTCGTGCGGGCGTTCGCGTGGTGCGTGCTGCCGCCCGCCGTGGCGCTGGCCGTGCTGGGCGCGCTGCTCACGCCCGTGCTGCTGTACTGCGCGGCGGGCTGGGTGCTCCTGGCCGCTCCCGTCGCCTACGGGCTCGCGCGCGACGCCTACCACGGGCTCGGCCACGGCCTGCGGGGCCGCTTCCTGCTCGTGCGCTCCGGCACCTTCGGCCGGGAGACGACGGCCCTGGACCGGTCGGCCGTGCTGGCGTGGACCTTCACCGACAGCCCCTTCTCCCGCCGGGCGGGCGTCGTCACCGCGACCGCCGCCGTCGCCGCGGGCGAGGGTGGATACCGCATCCGGGATATGTCGGCCGATACTGCCGCGGGCTTCGCGGAGGCGGCCACTCCGGGGATGCTCGCCGAGTTCCTGGAGCCCGGCGAACAACAGCCCTACAAACCGGGATTTGTCCGGTCCTCTTGAAGTTTTCCGTGCAGTTTTTGTTATCGTCGCGCCCCATCCGCATCTCCTATGTGTCGGACCGAACGGCCCGACTCCCGAACGGAATGCCGGAGAAGGGTGGCGGAGCGTGAACAGTCAGAGCGTGGCCGTGGTCGAGGCGGCGCGAGCCGGGGACACGGCGGCACAGGACGAGCTCGTCGCCGCATACCTGCCGCTCGTCTACAACATCGTCGGCCGGGCCCTGGGCGGCCACGCCGACGTCGACGACGTGGTCCAGGAGACCATGCTCCGGGTCATCAACGGCCTCGGCGAGCTGCGCGACGCCGCCGCGTTCCGGTCCTGGCTCGTCGCCATCACCATGAACCAGATACGCAGCCACTGGCGGGAGCGCCCGGAGACTCCCGTCAGTGGCCTGCAAGAGGTCGCCGAGGTCCCCGACCCGGAAGCGGACTTCGTCGACCTCACCATCGTCCGGCTCGGTCTGCAGGGGCAGCGCAAGGAGGTCGCCGAGGCCACGCGCTGGCTCGACGACGACGAGCAGACCGTGCTGTCCCTGTGGTGGCTGGAGGCCGCCGGCGAGCTGACGCGCGCCGAGGTCGCCGCCGCCCTCGACATGACCCCGCAGCACGCCGCCGTCCGCATCCAGCGCACCAAGGCCCAGCTGGACACCGCCCGCGGCGTCGTCCGGGCCCTGGCCGCGCAGCCGGGCTGCCCGCAGCTCGGTGACGTCGTCGCCTCCTGGGACGGCGCCCCCTCCGCGCTGTGGCGCAAGCGCGTCGCCCGCCACGTGCGCGGCTGCGGCCGCTGCGTCGGCGCGACGTCGGCGCTCGTCCCCGCCGAGGGGCTGCTCGTCGGTCTCGGCCTGGTGCCGCTGGGGGCCGGCCTGCTGGGCTGGTGGCGCGGCAGCTCCGTCCTGCAGACGCAGGCAGTGGCGCACGTCTCCCCGGCCGCCGCCGCAGAAGGCACGCGCGCGGGCGCGCGCGTGGGTCACCGCCGAGCGGGCAGCGGCAACAACCGGGGCCACCGCGCGGGCCGCCCCCGCAAGGCCAAGAAGGCCGCGGCCGGAGCCGCCGCCCTGGCCCTCCTCACGGGCGGCGTCCTCGGCGGCCTCTACCTCTTCACCGACTCCCCCGGGGAGACGTCCGTCTCCGCCAAGGACGGACAGGCGCCGCAGAACCGGGTGAAGGCCCTCGACGCCGGCGCGTCCGTGCTGCCGTCCGCCGCCTCCCCGTCCGCCTCGGCGAGCGCGTCCGCCTCCGCTTCGGCCAAGCCGTCGGCGTCCGCCTCGGCCTCGTCCTCCGCCTCGCCCTCCGCGGAGCCGAGCCGGTCCGCGGCCTCCGCGAAGCCGTCGCCCGAGAAGAAGAGCGCGAGCCCTGCCAAGCGCGCCCCCAAGACCACGAACCCGGGCGGCGGCTCGCTCGGCCAGCAGGTCACCACGCTGGTCAACGCCGAGCGTGCCAAGGCCGGCTGCTCGCCCCTGACCGAGAACAGCACCCTGGACGCGGCGGCCCAGGGCCACTCCGACGACATGGCCGCCCGCAGCTTCTTCAACCACACCAACCCCGACGGCAAGGGCCCCGGCGACCGCATCACCGCCGCCGGCTACAACTGGAGCACCTACGGCGAGAACATCGCCTACGGGCAGCAGTCGGCGTCCTCCGTCATGGACTCGTGGATGAAGAGCGACGGCCACCGCAAGAACATCCTCAACTGCTCCTTCAAGGAGATCGGCGTGGGCGTCAACCACGCCCCGGGCGGCCCGAGGTGGACCCAGGTCTTCGGCGCCCGCTGACGTCTGCGTCTCGCGGACGCACCCGTCGGCGGGACCGCCGGTGCGGCCGCCCGGCCTCAGCGCCGGCGGCCGCCCTTGAGCGTGGCCCGCAGGTATTCGCGGTTCATCGCGCCGATCGCCGTGAGCGGGATGCCCTTGGGGCAGGCCACGGCGCACTCGCCGGTGTTCGTGCAGCCGCCGAAGCCCTGGTCGTCCATCGCGCCCACCATGTCCAGCACCCGGGACTCCCGCTCGGGCGCGCCCTGCGGCAGGACGTTGAGGTGGACGACCTTCGCGGAGGTGAAGAGCATCGCCGAGCCGTTGGGGCAGGCGGCCACGCACGCGCCGCAGCCGATGCACTCGGCGTGCTCGAAGGCGAGGTCGGCGACCGGCTTCGGCACGGGCGTGGCGTGGGCGTCGGGGGCGGATCCGGTGGGCGCGGAGACGTAGCCCCCGGAGCCGATGATGCGGTCGAAGGCGGACCGGTCGACGACCAGGTCCTTCACGACCGGGAAGGCCGCCGCCCGCCACGGCTCGACGTCGATGGTGTCGCCGTCGGCGAAGTGGCGCATGTGCAGCTGGCAGGTCGTCGTCCGCTCGGGCCCGTGCGCCTGCCCGTTGATGACCATGCCGCACGCGCCGCAGATGCCCTCGCGGCAGTCGTGGTCGAAGGCCACCGGCTCGTCCCCCGAGAGGATCAGCTCCTCGTTGAGGTGGTCGAGCATCTCCAGGAAGGACATGTCCTCGCTGATTCCCGTGACCTTGTACGTGGTCATGGCGCCGGGCTCGCCGGCAGCGCGCTGGCGCCAGATGCGCAGGGTGAGGTCCATTACGCGTAGCTCCGCTGGGTGGGGTGGACGTGTTCGAAGGTCAGCGCTTCTTTGTGCAGGACCGGCGCCCGGCCCGGCCCGGTGAACTCCCAGGCCGCCGCGTAGGAGAACTCCTCGTCCTTGCGGGCCGCCTCGCCCTCGGGCGTCGCGCTCTCCTCCCGGAAGTGGCCGCCGCAGGATTCCGTGCGGTGCAGGGCGTCCAGGCACATCAGCTCGGCGAGTTCCAGGTAGTCGACGATCCGGTTGGCCTTCTCCAGCGACTGGTTGAGCTCCTCGCCGGTCCCGGGCACCTTGATGCGGCGCCAGAACTCCTCGCGCAGCGCGGGGATGCGGCCGAGCGCCTTGCGCAGGCCCGTCTCCGTGCGGGCCATGCCGCACTCGTCCCACAGCAGCTCGCCGAGCTCGCGGTGGAAGGAGTCCGGGGTGCGGTCGCCGTCGTTGGCGAGGAGGCGGCCCAGCCGGTCCGTCACGCCCGCGACGGCCTCCGTGACGGCCGGGTGGTCCTCGGGCACCGCGTCGTGCGGGTGCCGGGCCAGGAAGTCGTTGATGGTGGAGGGGAGAACGAAGTAGCCGTCGGCCAGGCCCTGCATCAGCGCCGAGGCGCCCAGGCGGTTGGCGCCGTGGTCGGAGAAGTTGGCCTCGCCGATCGCGAACAGACCCGGCACGGTGGTCTGCAGGTCGTAGTCCACCCACAGGCCGCCCATCGTGTAGTGGATGGCCGGGTAGATGCGCATCGGCACCTCGTACGGGTCCTCGGCGGTGATCCGCTCGTACATCTCGAAGAGGTTGCCGTACCTGGCCTCGACGGCCTTCCGGCCCATGCGGGCGATGGCGTCGGCGAAGTCCAGGTAGACGCCCTGCCCGCCGGGGCCGACGCCGCGCCCCTCGTCGCAGACGTTCTTCGCGGCGCGCGAGGCGATGTCGCGGGGGACGAGGTTGCCGAAGGAGGGGTAGATCCGCTCCAGGTAGTAGTCGCGCTCGTCCTCGGGGATCGCGGCCGGCGGCCGGGCGTCGCCCCGGGCCTTGGGCACCCAGATCCGCCCGTCGTTGCGCAGCGACTCGCTCATCAGCGTCAGCTTCGACTGGTGGTCGCCGGAGCGCGGGATGCAGGTGGGGTGGATCTGCGTGAAGCAGGGGTTGGCGAAGTACGCGCCGCGCCGGTGGGCCCGCCAGACTGCCGTCGCGTTGGAGTTCTTGGCGTTGGTCGAGAGGTAGAAGACGTTGCCGTAGCCGCCGCTCGCGAGGACCACCGCGTCCGCGAAGTACGTGCTGACGGCGCCCGTGATCAGGTCGCGCGCCACGATGCCGCGCGCCCGCCCGTCGATGACGATCAGGTCGAGCATCTCGGTGCGGGCGTGCATCTCGACGTTGCCCGCGTCGATCTGGCGGCTGAGCGCCTGGTACGCCCCGAGCAGCAGCTGCTGGCCCGTCTGCCCGCGCGCGTAGAACGTCCGGGAGACCTGCACGCCGCCGAACGAGCGGGTGTCGAGCAGCCCGCCGTACTCGCGGGCGAAGGGCACGCCCTGCGCCACGCACTGGTCGATGATCTCGACCGAGACCTGCGCGAGACGGTGCACGTTGGACTCGCGGGCGCGGAAGTCGCCGCCCTTGACGGTGTCGTAGAACAGGCGGTGCACGGAGTCGCCGTCGTTGCGGTAGTTCTTGGCGGCGTTGATGCCGCCCTGCGCGGCGATGGAGTGGGCGCGGCGCGGCGAGTCCTGGTAGCAGAACTGCACGACGTGGTAGCCCTGCTCGGCGAGGGTGGCGCCCGCGGCGCCGCCCGCGAGACCGGTGCCGACGACGATGACGGTGTGCTTGCGCCGGTTCGCGGGGTTGACGAGCCTGGCCTCGAAGCGGCGGCGGTCCCACCGCTCGGCTATGGGGCCGCCGGGGGCGGCGTTGTCGGTGACCGGCTCGCCGGTCGTGTAGTGCGTGTAGTCGGTCATCTCGGGGGCGGTCGTCTCGGGTGTGGCCGGCTCGGGTGTGGCCGGCTTGGGTGTGGTCGGCTCGGGCGTGGCCGGCTCGGGTCCGGTCACCGCGGGCCTGGTCGTCTCGGGCATGGTCAGCTCACGACTCCTGTCAGGACGCCCACGGGCACGGCGATGAAGCCGCAGGTCAGCACCAGCGCCAGCGCATTGGCCAGGAACTTCAGCAGCCGCTCGCGGCGCGGCGAGTTCGCGCCGAGCGTCTGGGCGGCGCTCCAGAAGCCGTGCCGGATGTGCAGCCCCAGGGCGAGCATCGCGGCGATGTAGAAGGCCGTGACGGCGGGGCGGTCGAGGGAGGCGACGAGGTTCTCGTACGGCCGCCCCTCCTGGGCGTTGGGGTTCACGTCCAGCGTGGTGAGGTCGAGGACGTGCCAGACGATGAACAGGGCCAGGATCACCCCGCCCCAGCGCATCGTGCGGGTCGCGTAGCTCGCGCGCGGGCGCTTCCGCTCGTACTTCCGCGGGCGGGCGGCGAGGTCCCGCCGGCTGAGCTGGTACGCGGCCACGCCGTGCAGCACGACCGCCGTGCCGAGGGCGGCGCGCGCCATCCACAGGAACCACTCGTAGTGCAGGAAGGGTTCGCCGACGGTGCGGATCCAGTGCCCGTAGTGGTTGAACTCCCCGGCCCCGAAGAAGACCTTCAGGTTGCCCACCACATGGGCGACCAGGTACGCCAGCATGATCAGGCCGGTGACCGCCATGACCGCCTTCTTGCCGACGGTCGACCGCCACACGGAGCCGATGAGGGACGGAGGACGGTCCGTCCGGGTCGCCAGTGCCATGGCACCAGACGCTAGGCAGCGGCTCCTCGATCCGTCCAAGACATGATGAAGCTGGTTTCCATAGGCTCGTCCTATCTATGCTGCTGACCGTGCAACTCCAGCAGCTCCGCTACTTCGCGACCCTGGCCGAAGTCCGTCACTTCACCCGGGCCGCCGAGTCCCTGCACGTCGCCCAGCCCTCCCTCTCCCAGCAGATCCGCGCCCTGGAACGCGAGCTGGGCGCGGAGCTCTTCGGGCGCGCCCGCGGCAACATCACCCTCACCGACGCCGGCGAGGCGCTGCTGCCGCTGGCCCGGCAGATCCTGGCCGACACCGAGACGGCCCGGCGCGAGGTGCAGGAGGTCGCCCAGCTGCGGCGCGGCCGGGTGCGCCTCGGCGCCCCGCCCAGCCTCTGCGCGAGCCTCGTCCCCGACGTCCTGCGGGCCTATCACGCCCGCTACCCGGGCATCGAGCTCCTCGTCGACGAGGGCGGCTCCCAGGACCTCGTCCGCACCCTCGCCGCCGGCGGCCTCGACCTCGCCCTGATCATCACGCCCCTGGCCGTCGGCGCTCCGGCCCTCGCCACGACCGGGCTCCTGCGCGAGGACCTCGTCGTCGTCTCCGCCCCCGGAGAGCCCCCGCCCACCCGCCGCCGGGCCCTGCGCGTGGCGGACCTGGAGGGCCTGCCCATGGTGATGTTCCGCCGCGGCTACGACCTCCGCGAGATCACCGTCGCCGCCTGCCGCGCCGCCGGCTTCGAGCCGGCCTTCACCGTCGAGGGCGGCGAGATGGACGCGGTCCTCGGCTTCGTCCGCGCGGGCCTGGGCCTGGCGGTGGTCCCGGGCATGGTGGCGGCCCGCTCGGGCCTGCGGGTCACCCCCTTCGAGGACGCCCGCATGCGCCGGACGGTCGCCCTGGCCCACCGCAAGGACGTCGCCCCGCCGCGCGCGGCGCGCGAGCTGCGGGCGGTGCTGCTGGAGCACTTGGGAGTCGAGGAAGGGGAGGGAGAGCGGGAAAGGGAGGGGGAG
>NZ_JBPQTS010000158.1:0-17298 GCF_051386455.1 Streptomyces sp. URMC 124 | reverse complement strand
CCCCGGCGCACCCGAGCCGACCCCGCACGCCCCCGATGAGCCCCCGGCTCCCGAGGGCGAGCCGAGCTCTCCTTCCCGCCGCGACGGCGCCCAGCCCGAACGCCGGAGCCCGGCGGTGCCGAGCCGCCCCGCGGACGAGGCGGCCCCCGGCGCAGCTGAGGAGCCCCCGGCCCCCAAGGGCGGCCCGAGCTCTCCCTCCCGCCGCGACGGCGCTCAGCCCGAACGCCGGAGCCCGGCGGTGCCGAGCCGCCCCGCAGACGCCGAAGCCCCCGGCGCAGCCGAGCCGCCCCCCGGCGCAGCCGGAACCGGTACGCCCGGCGCGGCCGCAGGACCCGGAGACGGGGAGACGAAGAACGAGACGAACCCCGCCGGAGGCGACCCCGCATGAGTGACACCCTCGACGTCCTCCTGCGCCTCCTCGCCGTCTTCGTCGCCTTCCTCGTGCTGCCCCTCGTCGTCGGCCAGACCGAGCACAAGGTGATGGCGCACATGCAGGGCCGCCTCGGCCCCATGTACGCCGGTGGCTTCCACGGCTGGGCCCAGCTCGTCGCGGACGGCGTGAAGTTCGCGCAGAAGGAGGACGTCGTCCCCGCGGGCGCGGACCGCCGGATCTTCCAGCTGGCGCCGGCCGTCGCCCTCCTCCCGTACCTGCTGGTGCTCGTGGCGATCCCGATCGGCCCGGGCAACGCCGTGGGCCAGGCCGTGGACGCGGGCATCTTCTTCGCCCTGGCCGTAATGGGCGTGGGCGTCCTCGGCTCGCTGATGGCGGGCTGGGCGTCCGCCAACAAGTTCTCGCTGCTGGGCGGCCTGCGCACCGCGGGCCAGCTGATGGCGTACGAGCTGCCGATGCTGCTGGCCGCGGCGAGCGTCGCCATGGCGGCGGGCACGGTCTCGCTGTCCGGGATCGTGGACGCCTTCCAGTGGTGGTGGGTGCCCTGGCAGATCGTCGGCGCGGTGGTCTTCTTCGTGGCCGGTCTCGCCGAGCTGCAGCGCCCGCCGTTCGACATGCCGGTGGCCGACTCGGAGATCATCTTCGGTGCGTACACCGAGTACACGGGCCTGCGCTTCGCGCTGTTCCTGCTGTCCGAGTACGCGGGCATCGTCGTCCTGTGCGGCCTGACCACGGTCCTGTTCCTCGGCGGCTGGCACGGCCCGTTCGGCGCCGACGGCATGGGCTGGCTGTGGACGCTGCTCAAGACGGCCGTCCTGGCGTTCGTCGTGATCTGGCTGCGGGTGACCTACCCGCGCCTGCGCGAGGACCAGCTGCAGAAGCTGGCCTGGACCGTCCTCATCCCCCTCGCCCTGGCGCAGATCGCGCTGACGGGCGTCGTCAAGGTGGTGACCCAGTAGTGGGCCTTCCCGGTTCCGGCCTCGCCAAGGGCCTGGCCGTCACGCTCCGCACGATGACGCGCCGCGCGCACACCGCGCAGTATCCGGACGTGCAGCCCGAGCTCCCGCCGCGCACCCGCGGCGTGATCGGGTTGTTCGAGGAGAACTGCACGGTGTGCATGCTGTGCGCCCGGGAGTGCCCGGACTGGTGCATCTACATCGACTCCCACAAGGAGACGGTGCCCCCGGCCGCGCCCGGCGGCCGCGAGCGCAGCCGCAACGTCCTCGACCGCTTCGCGATCGACTTCTCGCTCTGCATGTACTGCGGCATCTGCATCGAGGTGTGCCCCTTCGACGCGCTGTTCTGGTCGCCGGAGTTCGAGTACGCCGAGACGGACATCCAGGACCTCGTCCACGAGCGCGACAAGCTCCGCGAGTGGATGTGGACCGTGCCGGAGCCGCCCGCGCTCGACCCGGCGGCGGAGGAGCCGAAGGAGATCGCGGCGGCCCGCAAGACGGCGGAGAAGCTCGCCGCCCAGGCGGAGCAGGAAGCGCAGGAGACGCGCGAGAAGAAGGAGGGAGACGCATGACCGCCACCGGCATCAGCCCGGGCACCGGCACCGGCACTGGCACCGACGTGTCGACGCTCGCCGCCCAGGCGCACGGCTTCCTCTCCCCGACCGGCGTCGAGATCGTCTTCCTCCTCGTCGGCCTCGTCACCCTCGGCGCGGCCGTCGTCACCGTCACCACCAAGCAGCTCGTGCACGCCGCCCTGTGGCTGGTCGTCGCGCTCGGCGGGCTGGCCGTGGAGTACCTGCTGCTGACGGCGGAGTTCATCGCCTGGGTGCAGGTCCTGATCTACGTCGGCTCGGTGGTCGTCCTCCTCCTCTTCGGTCTCATGCTCACCAAGGCCCCCATCGGCCGCTCCCCGGACGCCGACTCCGGCAACCGATGGCCGGCCCTCGGGGTCGCCGTGGCCGCGGCCGCCGCCCTCGTGTGGGTGGTCGCGGACGCCTTCCGCACGACCTGGATCGGCCTGGACGGCGACGCCCCCCAGGGCACGACGAAGGTCTCCGGCGAGTTCCTCTTCCGGCACTGGGTGCTGCCCTTCGAGGCCCTGTCCGTCCTGCTGCTCGCGGCCCTCGTCGGCGCGGTGGTCCTCTCCCGCAAGAAGACCCGGGAAGCCGGGGAAGGCCGGGAAGCCCGGGAAGGGGCGCAGCGCTGATGCACCTCGTCTACCCCGCCGTCCTCGCCGCCCTGCTCTTCTGCACCGGCCTGTACGGCGTCCTCGCCCGGCGCAACGCGATCCTCGTCCTGATGTCCGTCGAGCTGATGCTCAACGCCGTCAACCTCAACCTCGTCGCGTTCGACGTGTGGCTGCGCGACGAGCTGCACGCCGGGCAGGCGCTCACCCTCTTCACCATCGCCATCGCCGCCGCGGAGATCGGCATCGGCCTGGCGATCGTGCTGCAGGTCCACCGCAACCGCGGCACCGCCGACGTCGACCGCCTGCGCGACCTGCGCGACGACGCCCCCGACACGGGATCCGACGCCGGATCCGACCCCGATCGCCCGGACCGCGAGGAGAAGGCCGAGGCCGCCGCGTGAGCACCACGACCACCGCCGTTCTCGTCCCCCTGCTGCCCTTCCTCGGCGCCCTCGCGGGCCTGCTGACGGGCCGCCGCGCGCCCGGCTTCGTCCGCCCGCTGGCCGTCCTGCCGACCGCGGCGGCCGCGGTCCTGGCCGTCGTCGTCGCCTGGCGGCAGGGCGGCGGCGAGGCGCTCGACGCCGCCACCCGGCTCACCCCGACCGGCTCCGTGCCCATCGACCTGGCCCTGCACCTCGACGGCTTCGCCGTCCTCGTCGCCGTCCTGGTCGGCGTCGTCGCCACCTGCGTCCAGGTCTACTCGACGGCCTACCTGCGCGACGATCCCCGCTACCCCTCCTACGCCGCCCTCGTCTCCCTCTTCACCGCGGCCATGCTGCTCGTCGTCTACTCCGGCGACCTCATGGTGCTGCTGGTCGGCTGGGAGATCATGGGCATCTGCTCGTACTTCCTCGTCGGGCACTACTGGGAGACCGAGGCCGCCCGCTCGGCCTCCCTCAAGGCGTTCCTGGTCACCAAGCTCGGCGACGTCCCCTTCCTGATCGGCATCCTCGCGCTGGCCGCCGACGCCGGGACGTTCCGGATCAACGGCATCCTCACCGCCGTCGCCTCCGGGGGCATCGACCACCCCACGCTGATCGCGCTGCTGCTCCTCGCCGGCGTCGCGGGCAAGTCCGCGCAGTTCCCGCTGCACACGTGGCTGCCCGACGCGATGGCCGGCCCCACGCCGGTCTCGGCGCTGATCCACGCCGCGACGATGGTCGCGGCAGGCGTCTACTTCGTCGCCCGGCTCCTCCCGCTCTTCACGGCCTCCGCGGCCGCGCTCGTCGTCCTCGCCGTGATGGCCGCGGTCACGATGGCCGGCTCCGCGCTCGCCGCCCTCGCCCAGGACGACATCAAGCGCGTCCTCGCCTACTCGACCGTCGGCCAGCTCGGCTACATGACCGGCGCCCTTGCCGTCGGCAACCGGGGCGCGGCCGTCTTCCACCTCGTCTCGCACGGTGCGTTCAAGGCGCTCCTCTTCCTCGGGGCGGGCGTGATCATCCACGCCGCCGGCACCAACTCGCTGTCCGCCATGGCCCGCATGGGCGGCCTCGCCAAGCGCATCCCCGACGCGTACTGGACGATGACCGTCGCCCTCCTCGCGCTCGCCGCGATCCCCCCGTTCAGCGGCTTCTTCTCCAAGGAGGCCGTCCTCGGCGCGGCCGAGCACGCCGCCGCCGGCGACACCCCGGGCATCCCGGACGCGGCCGGCTGGCTCGTCCTCGCCGCGGGGCTCCTCACGGCGCTCCTCACCGCCGCGTACGCCTTCCGCCTGTGGCTGATGGCCTTCCGCGGCAAGGGCACCGAGGCCCCGGACCACGGCAGGCAGCCCGCCGCCATGAACACCGTCCTGTGGATCCTGTTCCTCCCCACCCTCGGGCTGGGCCTCGCCGCCGGGAAGCTCCCCGACTGGTTCGACGGCGGATCGCTCACCCCGACGCTCACCACCTCCGTCCTCTCCACCGGCTGCGCCCTCGCCGGCGCGATCGTGATGTACGCGGCGTGGCGCCGCACCGCCGCGCTCGCCGCCCGCACCCCCCTGGGCGCTGTCGCCGCCGACCCGGACGCGGCCCCCTACGTCTCCGAGGAGGAGACCATCGCCACCCACGAAGCCGCCTACGGCGACATCGCGGCGGCGCCCGACCCGACCGACCCCGGCCGGGCCCTCCTCGGCCCCCTGCACCGCCACGCCGCGTCCGGCTTCCACCTGGACGCCGTGTACGCGGCCCTGTTCGTCCGGCCCACGCGCGCGGCCGCCCGCCTCGCCCGGTTCCTCGACCGCGAGGTCGTCGAGACCTACGTGCGCGGCGCGGGCACCGCACCCCGCCTGCTCGGCGCGGCCGTCCGCCGCGCCCAGACCGGCAACGTGCAGACGTACCTGAGCGCCCTGCTCGCGGGCGCCGTCGTCCTGACCGTCGCTGCCGTGCTCGTAGCCACCGGAGCCTGACCATGAGTCACACCGTCATGCAGTACCTCCTCGCTGCGATCGTCGTCCTGCCCCTCGTCGGCGCCGTCGCCTCCCTCTTGCCGGCCCCGCCCGGCCTCAAGGGGAAGAGCCCCGGCCAAGCCGTGCTCCGCCACGGCGTCACCGTCACCGGTGCCGTCCTCGCGCTGTCGATCGCCCTCGCGGCCGGCTTCGACCACGGCAGCCCGGCCCGCATGCAGGCGACCACCGACATCAGCTGGATCCCGGCCCTGAACATCCGGATCCACCTGGGCGTGGACGGCGTCTCACTCCCCCTCCTCGTCCTGACCGCGCTGCTGACCTTCCTCTGCGCGCTGTACAGCTACTTCAAAATGCCCGCGGGCCCGTCTCCCCAGGCATTCGTCGCGCTGCTCCTGGTCCTCGAGTCCGGCACCCTCGCGACCTTCGCCGTCCTCGACCTGATGCTGTTCTTCCTGGCCTTCGAGATGGTGCTCATCCCGATGTACTTCCTCATCGCCCGCTGGGGCGGCGAGGGCAGGGAGCGCGCCGCCTGGCGCTTCATCCTCTACACGCTGCTCGGCTCCGTCGTGATGCTGCTCGGCCTCCTCCTGGTCGGGATCAAGGGCGGCACGTTCGACATGGTGGCACTGGCCACTGACAACGGGGCGCACCTGAGCCGCACCACCCAGCTGATCGCCGTCGTCGCCATCGGCACCGGACTGGCCGTCAAGGCCCCCATGTGGCCCCTGCACAGCTGGCTGCCCGACGCCCACACCGCCGCCCCCACCGTCGGCTCGGTGCTCCTGGCGGGCGTGCTGCTGAAGATGGGCACGTACGGTTTCGTCCGCATCGTGCTGCCGATCGCCCCCGACGGCGCGCACACCTTCGCGCCCTACCTCGCCGCCTTCGCGGCCGTCGGCATCATCTACGGCTCGCTGGTCTGTCTGGCGCTCGCCCGAAGCGGCGCGAAGGGAGACCTCAAGCGCCTCATCGCGTACTCCTCCGTCGGCCACATGGGCTTCGTGCTGCTCGGCATCGCCACGCTCACCCCCACCGGGGTCAACGGCGCCCTCTTCGCCAACATCGCCCACGGCCTGATCACCGGCCTCCTCTTCTTCCTCGTCGGCGCCGTGAAGGACCGCTACGGCACCAGCGACCTCGACGCCCTCTCCGGCCGCACCGGCGCCGCCCTTTACGGCAAGGCGCCCCGCCTCGGCGGACTCCTGGCCTTCGGCGCGATCGCCTCCCTCGGCCTGCCCGGCCTCGCCGGCTTCTGGGGCGAGATGCTCGCGATGTTCGGCGCCTTCCGCCCGGCGGAGGGGCTCAGCCGGCCCGCGTTCCTGACGTTCATGGCCCTGGCCGGCTTCGGCACGCTCCTGACGGCCGCCTACATGCTCGTCGTCGTCCGCCGCGTGTGCATGGGCGGCGACGGAGGCAGCACCCGGCCGCAGACCGCCGGCACCGGGGAGCCCGCGCCCGCCGGCGCCCCGGGCGCCCCGGCTGACGTCCGGCCCTACGAGTTCGCCGCCTGGACTCCCCTCGTCGCCCTCACCGTCCTCGCCGGACTCTGGCCCGCGGCCCTCCTCGGCCTCACCGACCCGGCCGTTCAGCAGCTCCTCCGAGGAGGCAACTGATGGGCTCCCTGATCCAGTCCGTCGACTGGCTCGCCATCGCGCCGCCCACCGTCACCGCCGTCGTGGCGCTGGCCGTCCTGGTCGCCGACCTCTTCCTGCCCGAGGCCCGCAAACCGCTCCTCGGATGGTTCTCCGTCGCCGGACTGCTCCTCGCGGGCCTGTCCCTGCTGCCGCTCCTGGACGGCGACCGCTCCACCTTCTGCCTGACGGGCGTCTCCGGCCGCGGCGCCTGCAGCTACACCGCAGACCACTTCACGCTCGTCATCCAGCTCCTGGTGCTCGGCGGCGCCCTCCTGACGGCCCTGCTGTCCATGAGCGCCGTCCGCGACGAGGAACTCCCCGAAGGCGAGTTCTGGTTCCTGCTGCTGTCCTCCGCCGCGGGCGCCGCCCTGCTGCCCGCCTCCCGGGACCTCGCGACCCTCGTCGTCGCCCTCGAAGTGGCCTCCCTGCCGGCCTTCGCCCTCGTCGGCCTGCGCCGCGGCGACCGCCGCTCCTCCGAAGCGGCCCTGAAGTTCTTCCTCTCCTCGGTCACCGCGACCGCCGTCACCCTCCTGGGCGTCAGCTTCGTCTACGCGGCCACCGGCACCCTGCACCTCACCGAGATCGCCGGGAAGCTCGGCCACGTCGACCCGCGCCTCGACACGCTCGCGCAGGCCGGCGTCGCCCTCACCCTCGTCGGCTTCGCCTTCAAGACCGCGGCCGTCCCCTTCCACTTCTGGGTACCCGACACCTACGTCGGCGCGCCGCTGCCCGTCGCCGCCTACCTGTCGGTGATCGGCAAGGCGGTCGGCTTCACCGGCCTCATCCTGGTGACGGTCGTCGCCTTCCCGTCGTACGCCGAGGTGTGGGCGCCGGCCCTGGCCGTCCTCGCCGCGCTGACCATGACCGCCGGCAACGTCGCCGCGCTGCGCCAGCGCCCCGAGCGCGCCCACAGCGCCGTACGCCTGCTGGCCTGGTCCTCCGTCGGCCAGGCGGGCTACCTGCTCGTGCCCGTCGCCGCCGCCGGCTACGCCGACGACCCGGCGCACGCCATCGGCTCCACCGTCGCGTACGCCCTGATGTACGCCGCCGTGAACCTCGGCGCCTTCGCCGTCGCCGCCCTGGTGGCCCGCACGAGCCCCCGCAACCGCATCACGGACTACCGGGGCCTCTACGCCCGCCGTCCGCTCGCGGCGCTCGCCCTCGGCTTCTTCCTGCTCTGCCTGGCGGGCCTGCCGCCGGGCGTCATCGGCCTCTTCGCCAAGGTCACGGTCTTCACCGCGGCCGTCGACGCGGGCCTGGGCTGGCTGGCGGTCGTCATGGCCCTCAACGTCGTGATCGCCCTCTACTACTACCTGCAGTGGACCGCGGTGCTCTTCCGCCCGGCGGAGGAGGCCGCGGAGGGGACGGCGCCGGTACGCGTCCCCCTGCCGCTGGGTGCGGCCATCGCCCTCACCGCAGTGGCCGGCATCGCCCTGTCGGGCGCCCCGCAGCTCGTCCTGCGCTTCGCCTCGGGCGCGCTCCTCTAAGGGCGGCGGGCGGGGCCCGCCGCCCCGCCCGGGCGACGCGGGGTCACCCTTACGGCCCGGCGCCGCCCGCGCGCGCAAGGGAACCAGGGGCCTTCGTCTGGCGTTGACCGGTCAGGAAGGTTCCACTGGAAGTTCCACCGCGGGTGGACGCACAACAGCGCGAAGGGTTCCCCTGCCGCACCACTTGGAGGGCGTACCGTGCACCGCCGGCACAACGGGCTCAGGACCGCAGTCCTTCTCGGGGGGCTGTCCGCACTCATCATCGTCATCGGCAGCCTCTTCGGGCGTACGGGCCTGATCGTCGCCGTCCTGGTGGCGCTCGGCACCAACGCCTACGCCTACTGGAACAGCGACAAGCTGGCCCTGCGCGCCATGCGCGCCCGCCCCGTCAGCGAATTCGAGGCCCCGCAGCTCTACCGCATGGTCCGCGAGCTCTCCACGGCCGCCCGCCAGCCCATGCCCCGGCTGTACATCTCGCCGACCGACGCCCCCAACGCCTTCGCGACCGGCCGCAATCCCCGTAACGCCGCCGTCTGCTGCACGGACGGCATCGTCCGCCTGCTCGACGAGCGCGAGCTGCGCGGCGTCATCGGCCACGAGCTCAGCCACGTCTACAACCGCGACATCCTCATCTCCTCGATCGCGGGCGCGCTCGCCTCCGTGGTGATGTTCCTGGTGAACTTCGCCTGGCTGATCCCCTTCGGCAGATCGGACGACGACGAGGGTCCCGGCATCGTCGGCATGATCATGATCATGCTGCTGGGCCCGATCGCGGCGTCCCTCATCCAGCTCGCCGTCAGCCGCTCCCGCGAGTACGAGGCCGACGCCTCCGGCGCCCGCCTCACCGGCGACCCCCTCGCCCTGGCCTCGGCCCTGCGCAAGCTGGAAGCGGGCACGCAGCGCCTGCCCCTGCCCCCCGAGCCGCGCATCGAGACCGCGAGCCACATGATGATCGCGAACCCGTTCCGCGCGGGCGAGGGCATGACCAAGCTGTTCTCCACGCACCCGCCGATGCGCGAGCGCATCACCCGCCTGGAGCGGATGGCGGGCCACGGCGGCCGGTAAGCCCGCCCGTCAGGCGTCGGGCGAGTCGTCGTCGGGCGTGCCGTCGGCGTCTTCGGAGTTGTCGACGTCGGAGTTGTCGACGGCCGCGCCGTCGTACTCCCCTCCCGAGCACACCAGCGCGGGTTCGGAGTCGTCCCCGATCAACACGTCGACCGACCCGCCCCCGCTCTCGCACTCCTCGGCGGACACCGGAGGCGGGGGGTCGTCGGCCCGGGCGACCCCCACGCCGAGCGTCCCGGCGAGCACCACGGCAGAAGCCGCGGCGCCGAGGGTTTGTCGCGTACGTATGCGCATGGGGGGCTCCTCACGTTCGTTGCGTGTCCGCCGGACGGCGGACAGGGCAGCACGCCCACGATGACGGCGCAGCCGGGCCGAGGCACGCCGCACTAGGCCATCCGGGGGACACGCCCTGCTGAAGTGCGCCGAGGCGGTTCCAGGCGAGCCGCATCAACGGCGCAAACGCACTGTCAGCGGATATTCGATGGTCATCACGGCAATGGCCACTTATCCTCAGGGAGGATTTCAAGATCGTCTGCAGGAAAAGTGAGTGCTGTACATGAAGTTGACCCGCGTGTCGCTCCTCGTCGCCGCCGCCATCGCGCCGGCTGCCCTGCTCTCCACCCCGGCGCTCGCCGCCGGTCCGGCGCAGGCTCCCGTTACGGCGTCGGCCTCGGCGGCCCAGGGCAACACCAGCGACTCGGACAACCAGGTCGCCATCGTCCAGCTCGTCTCGAAGTACCCCGGCGCGGCCATGAAGGAAGGCGCCAAGGCCGCCCTCAAGGGCACCCCTGAGGACCGCGTCCGCTTCCTGGAGTCCGGTCAGTTCACCGCCCGCGATTCGGACAACCAGGTCGCCATCGTTCAGCTGGTCTCCAAGAACCCTTCCCCGGAGTTCAAGGCCGCAGCGAAGAAGGCCCTCAACGGCACCCCTGAGGACCGCGTCCGCTTCCTCGCCGAGCACCAGTAGGGCCTACCGGCTCTCCAAGCCGTGATGCCTATGAGGCCCGCAGTCATTACGGCGGGCCTCATAGGCATCACGGGGTCATGACAGACCTGCCGCTCGCCATGAGCCTTCCACTGCACGTGAGTTGGCCTCCGCCGCCAACTGGATCCAGCCTCCGCAAGCCGCTGTCACTTTGGGTTGTCCATGCGGAGGTTCCAGCAACCGTCGGTAGCCGCCGGGGCGTCCCAGTCGCTAGAGGGCAGAACGAGTGGGAGGCTGTGTTTTATGAAGTTCATCCTGAACATCATCTGGTTGGTGCTCTGTGGCTTCTGGATGGCGATTGGGTACGTTGTTGCAGGTCTGATCTGCTTTATTTTGATCATCACCATTCCCTTCGGCATTGCCTCGATGCGCATCGCGAGCTATGCCCTGTGGCCGTTCGGGCGGACGACCGTCGAGCGGCGGGACGCGGGCGCCGGGTCGCTCCTCGGCAACGTCATCTGGTTCGTCTTCGCCGGGTGGTGGCTGGCGCTCGGCCACATCGTCACGGGCATCGCCCTGTGCATCACCATCATCGGAATCCCGCTGGGCATCGCGAACTTCAAGCTGATCCCGGTCTCCCTCTTCCCGCTGGGCCGGGAGATCGTCCCGACGGACCAGGCGTTCGCGGGCCGCTGGTGACGGCGCCCTCGGTGCAGTGCGTGCTGCTCCGCTCCCGCGTCGGCGATGCCTCGGCGGTGACCAGGTGCCTGCCTAGCGGTAGTTGACGAACTGGATCGCGAAGTCCAGGTCCTTGCCCTTGAGGAGGGCCTGGACGGCCTGGAGGTCGTCGCGGCTCTTGGAGCTGACGCGCAGCTCGTCGCCCTGGACCTGCGCCTTGACGCCCTTCGGGCCCTCGTCGCGGATGATCTTGGCGACCTTCTTCGCGTTCTCCTGCGAGATCCCCTCCTCGATCGAGGCGGAGATCTTGTACTCCTTGCCGGAGGCCTGCGGGTCGCCCGCCGTGAGCGACTTCAGCGAGATGCCGCGCTTGATCAGCTTGGTCTCGAAGATGTCGAGGACGGCCTTGACCCGCTCCTCGCCATTGGCGCGCATCTCGATCTTGTCGCCGGACCAGGCGATCGAGGCGTCGGCGCCCTTGAAGTCGTAGCGCTGGGAGATCTCCTTGGCGGCCTGGTTGAGGGCGTTGTCGACCTCCTGCCGCTCGACCTTCGAGACGATGTCGAAACTGGAGTCGGCCATATTGAGTTGGCTCCTCGTACGTAGATCCATCGGGGGGTGCGGCTCGGTGCTCCGCCGGCCCGGGGGCCGGCGGAGGAGCGCCCCGTCAGCCTAGCCACCCCGGGCCCGTTCGCACGGGCGATGAACCGAGTGGCGGACCACCCCAGGTCATCGGGTATGGTTTACGTCGTTGCCCCGGAGCGAATCGAAAGAGAGCCCGAGGTGACACCCCATGGCGGTGTGCCCGAGTGGCCAATGGGAGCGGACTGTAAATCCGTCGGCTTAGCCTACCCAGGTTCGAATCCTGGCGCCGCCACGGAACGAGGCCCCTGACCTGAAAAGGTCGGGGGCTTCTTTCGTTTTCCGGCCTTTCCTGACTCGCGAGCCGCGAGCCGCGAGCCGCGAGCCGTCAGCCGGTCGCCGAGGCCTTCACGGCCTCCGCCACCGGCGTGTCGCCGCCGATCAGCTCCAGCGTCCGCCCCGCCGTCCCCGGCTCGTCCAGCAGCGCCGCGAGGACCTCCGCGACATCGTCCCGGGTCACGGCGCCCCGGCCCGTGGACTCCCCGAGCGTCACCAGGCCCGTGCCGGCGTCGTCCGTGAGCCGCCCCGGCCGCAGGATCGTCCAGTCCAGGCAGGCTCTGGCCCGTACGTCCGCGTCCGCCGCCCCCTTCGCGCGCAGGTACGCGGCGAAGACCGGGTCGGTGCCCTCCGGGGGCTCGCGGTCGGCGCCCATGGAGGAGACCACGAGGAAGCGGCGGACCCCGGCCGCCTCCGCCGCGTCCGCGAACAGGGTGGCCGCCCCGCGGTCCACGGAGTCCTTGCGGTCGATGCCGCTGCCCGGTCCCGCACCGGCCGCGAAGACGGCGGCGTCGGCCGTCTCCAGGTGCCGCACCAGATCCCCCACGGAGGCCGACTCCAGGTCGCACACGACCGGTTCGGCACCGGCCGCCAGGAGGGCGCCGGCCTGTTCGGGCCTGCGGATGACGCCCGCGATCTCGTCCCCGCGCGCGGCGAGCAGCCGTTCCAGCCGCAGCGCGATCCGACCATGTCCACCAGCGATGACAATGCGCATGATCCGACCGTACGCCGATCACGGGAATCCGACAGAGGGCCTCGCCGGACCCCTCCGACGCCGCCCCGGCCCGCGTCAGGACGGCTCGCCGCCACCGCCGCGCGAGGACTGCCGGGGCAGCTCCAGGGCCGCGACGGCCGAGCCGTCGCAGTACTCCCGCACGGCGCTCGTACGGGCCACCACGCGGCCCTTGTGCACGACGAGACGGCTGTAGGCCATCGAGAGCACGCCCTCGACGCGCTCGCCGCGGACGGCCAGCAGCTCGGCCGGGAAGCCCGCCTCCACGCGCACCCGCGGCAGCCCCATGGCCGCCCGCGCCCACCCGCTGACCGCCTCGTACGCCTCCTCGGGCCGCAGCTCGCCGTGCGAGGCCAGCAGGAACGCGGCCTCCAGGGGATCGCCGCGGCCGACCGGGTTGGCCGCGTCGCGCAGGGCGCCGCTGCCGGCCGCCACCCGCACTCCCGCCGCGCGCAGGAGCCGCACCGGGGCGCAGCGCGAGACGCGGGCGCCGCGCTGCTCCAGCGTCCCGCAGTCGCCCTGGGGGAGGCAGACGACGGTGACCCCGGCGGCGGCGAGCTGCCCGGCCGCCCGGACGGCCAGGTCGCGGGGGAGCCGGGCGAGGCCGCCGCAGGGGCCGAGGGTGACGCCGGGGCGCAGGCCCCCGGCCATGGCGGCCAGCCGGGCGAGCCGGGCCGGGTCGGAGCCGTCGGTGTGCAGGTCGACCGGGCAGCCGTGCTCGGCGGCGAGGTCGAGGACGGTCTCGGCGAAGCCGGTGGGGTCGGGGTCGAGGTCGGGGCAGCCGCCGACGGCGGCGCCCATCTTCACGGCGTCCCGCAGCAGGGCCAGTCCGTCGGCCCCCGCCGCCCCGGTCAGCAGCCGGGGCACGGCGACGGCTGTGAGGTCGGTCAGCCCGCGCAGCGCCCGCCGGGCCTGCAGGACGGCCTCCAGCGAGCGCAGGCCCTGCACGTCGCCGATCCGCACGTGGCAGCGCAGGGCGGTGGCCCCGTGCCCGAGCTGGAGCAGCGCGGCCTCGGTGGCGCGGCGCTGGACGTCCTCGGGGGCGTACGAGACGGGTCCGTCGGCCTCGGCGGTGAGCGCGGTGGCGCCGTGCCCGTGCGGCTCGGCGGGCGCGGGCAGCAGCAGATAGCCGCTGAGGTCCACGCGGGGGCCGGGGGCCAGGCTCCCGGCGGTGCCCACGGCCTCGATGTGCCCGCCGCTCAGCCGCACGTCCACGGTGCGGCCGTCGGCGAGCCGGGCACCGCCGAGGACGAGGGCGCCGTCGCGGGGCACGACGGCGGGAGGGGTGGCATCGCCGCCGGGGTCGGCCGGGGGCTGCGGCTGGCTGTCTGGCATCGCGCTCCTCCGGGGGCCGGGGCGTGCATGATCACGCAGCAGTTCCGAGCGTAGGGCGCGTCAGGAACGGCTTCGAGCAAGCGACGAATAGTCGTACTGGTGTGGTGCCGGAAGGCTTCCGTGGCGCCGGCGCCGGCCTCCTCCGGATACGGATTTCACCTTCGGCGGCCAACCGTGTAATGTCTTCCTCGCTCGCCCCAATAGCTCAGTCGGCAGAGCGTCTCCATGGTAAGGAGAAGGTCAACGGTTCGATTCCGTTTTGGGGCTCTGGTGTGAGAGGCTCCCCGCCTTCGGGCGGGGGTCCCTCCCACATCAAAGCGGTGTAGCTCAGTCGGTAGAGCAAGCGGCTCATAATCGCTGTGTCACCGGTTCAAGTCCGGTCACCGCTACACGTAGTAGCCGATTGTGGGGTCGGTCCTCCGGTCGGCTACTCTTGTCTGCGTTAATCCGTCCATTCCGTCAAGGAGCACTCACGTGGCTGCCACCGACGTCCGCCCGAAGATCACGCTGGCCTGCGTGGAGTGCAAGGAGCGGAACTACATCACCAAGAAGAACCGGCGTAACGACCCGGACCGTCTTGAGATGAAGAAGCACTGCCCCCGTTGCAACTCGCACACCGCGCACCGCGAGACGCGATAACAACAGGCTCGTTCATGAGGCCGTCCCCATTCTTTGGGGGCGGCCTCGTGGCGTATCCGCCACCGTAACCACCCAGGAGGTGCCGAGCCCATGGCGCTCGACCAGTCCTTCGTAGGGCGGACCTATCCGGCCACCGAACCGTACGAGGTCGGCCGGGAGAAGATCCGCGAATTCGCCGAGGCCATCGGCGACACCCATCCGGTGTACACCGACCCCGAGGCCGCCAAGGCGCTGGGCCACCCGGATGTGATCGCCCCGCCGACTTTTGTCTTCTCCGTCACGTACCGCGCCGCCGGCGCGGTCGTGAACGACCCGCAGCTGGGCCTGGACTACTCGCGCGTCGTGCACGGCGACCAGAAGTTCGCCTACGCCCGCCCCGTGCGCGCCGGTGACCGCCTCTCGGTCGTCTCCACGATCGAGTCGATCAAGTCCCTCGCGGGCAACGACGTGCTGTCGGTCCGCGGTGACGTCCAGGACGAGCACGGCGAGCACGTCGTGACCGCGCACACGACGCTGGTGGCCCGCGCGGCCGAGGAGGCGTGATGGCTGCCCGCATCTCCTACGACGAGGTCGAGGTCGGCACCGAGCTGCCGGCCCGCTCCTTCCCTGTCACCCGCGCGGACCTGGTCCGCTACGCGGGCGCCTCGGGCGACTTCAACCCGATCCACTGGAACGAGAAGTTCGCCAAGGGCGTCGGCCTGCCGGACGTGATCGCGCACGGCATGTTCACCATGGCCGAGGCGGCCCGCGTGGTCACCGACTGGGCGGGCGACCCGGCCGCCGTCGCCGAGTACGGCGTGCGCTTCACGCGCCCGGTCGTCGTGCCGAACGACGACGAGGGTGCGGTGATCGAGGTCACGGCCAAGGTCGCGGCCAAGGACGACGAGCGCCGTACGGTCCGGGTGGACTTGGTGGTCAAGAGCGGGGGCCAGAAGGTCCTGGGGATGTCGCGCGCGGTCGTACGCCTCGCCTGACGCCGGGGGCGCCGCGGACGAGCGGCGCCCTCCCCTTTGACATGGCAAGTAAGTGACCACTAACTTACTGCCCATGGTCAGGATGAGCGCGGAGGAACGCCGCGAGAGTGTGATCCGCGCCGCGATCACGGAGTTCGCGCGCGCCGGCTACAAGGGCACGTCCACGGAGGCGATCGCGCGCCGCGTGGGCGTCTCGCAGCCGTATCTGTTCCGGCTCTTCCCCACCAAGGAGGCGATCTTCCTGGCGGCGGCCCACCGCTGCCTGGAGGAGACCGGGGAGGTCTTCCGGAAGGCGGTCGAGGGCGCGCCGCCCCGCGGGGTGCTGCAGGCCATGGGCGCCGCCTATGACCACCTCATCGCCGAGGACCCCGAGAAGCTGCAGATGCAGATGCAGATCTACGTCGCGGTGGCCTCGGCCGAGGCGGCGGGGGATCACGAGTTCGGGAGCACGATCCGCAGGGCGTGGCTGGAGCTGTGGGACGGGGCGCACCTGGCGCTCGGCGGGGACCCGAAGGAGACGGCCGCGTTCATGGCCAAGGGGATGCTGATCAACGCGCTGGTGTCCCTGGGATTCCCCCCGGACCACCGGGTGTGGAGCGGCTGCTAGGAACGCGGGAAAGCCCGCGTCTCCGCACACCCACACAAGTTAGTGACCAATTACTAAATAAGCGGGGGGAAGACATGCAACCCAAAGCGATCTGGGCCCTGATCATCACTGGCGTGGCCGGCTTCATGGCGGCCCTGGACAACCTGGTCGTCACCACGGCCCTCCCGTCGATCCGCAAGGACCTCGGCGGGGCGCTGGAAGACCTCGAATGGACGGTCAACGCCTACACGCTGACCTTCGCGGTCCTGCTCATGTTCGGCGCGGCCCTGGGCGACCGCTTCGGCCGCCGCAGGCTCTTCGTCACCGGCCTGGTGATCTTCACGGCCGCCTCCGCCGCAGCCGCCCTCGCCCCCGGCATCGAGGCCCTGATCGCCGCCCGCGCCGTCCAGGGCGTGGGCGCCGCCATCACCATGCCGCTGACGCTCACCCTCCTCACCGCGGCCGTCCCCGCCGACCGCCGGGGCCTGGCGTACGGCATCAAGGGGGCCGTGGACGGCCTGGCCGTCGCCGGCGGCCCGCTCATCGGCGGCACGCTCACCGACCACGTCTCCTGGCAGTGGATCTTCTGGCTCAACGTCCCGCTGGGCCTGGCCCTCATCCCGCTGGCCCGCCTCCGCCTGGACAAGTCGCGCGCCGAGAACGCCCGCCTGGACCTCCCCGGCACGCTGCTCGTCAGCGGCGGCCTCTTCGGCATCGTCTACGGCCTGGTCAACGCCAACGCGCACGGCTGGACGAGCCCCCGGGTCCTGACCGCCCTCATAGCGGGCAGCGCCCTCATCGGCGGCTTCATCCACCACGGCTTCCACAACAAGAAGCCCATGCTTCCCATGCGCCTCTTCAAGAACCGTGCCTTCGCCGGTGTGAACGCCGCGAGCGTCCTCATGTTCCTGGGCATGTTCGGCTCGATCTTCCTGCTCAGCCAGTTCCTCCAGAACGTCCTCGGCTACTCGCCCACCGAGGCCGGGCTGCGCATGCTCCCCTGGACCGGGATGCCCATGATCGCGGCGCCGCTCTCGGGCTACCTCGCCGACCGCATCGGCAGCCGCCCCGTCGTCGTCACCGCCCTGGCCCTCCAGGCCCTCGGCCTCGCCCACTTCGCCCTGGTCATGAGCCCGGACGTCTCCTACGCGGCCCAGCTCCCCGGACTGATCGTCAGCGGCATCGGCATGGGCCTGTTCTTCGCCCCCGCCGCGAAGCTCGTCATGTCCGGCGTCCGCCCGGCGGAGCAGGGCATGGCCTCCGGGGCGAACAACGCCCTGCGGGAGGTGGGCGGGGCGCTGGGCATCGCCGTCCTCGGCTCCCTCTTCTCCGCCCGGGGCGGCTACGGGTCGCCCCAGCGCTTCCTGGACGGCCTGACGCCCGCGCTCTGGGCGGGCGC
>NZ_JBPQTS010000157.1:0-17458 GCF_051386455.1 Streptomyces sp. URMC 124 | reverse complement strand
GGGTTCAGGCGGCCGGGGCGAACCGGCCGGGGTGGAAGGGGCCGAGGTCGAGCGGGGGTTCGCCGCCCGTCAGCTGCCGGGCGACGGCCAGGCCGGTGGCGGGGGCGAGCCCGATGCCCGCGCCTTCGTGGCCGCAGGCGTGCAGCAGCCCGGGGACGCGGGGGTCGGGGCCGATGGCGGGCAGGTGGTCGGGCAGGTACGGGCGGAATCCGGCGTACGTGCGCAGGGCCCGCACCCCGGCCAGCACCGGGAACAGGGCGGTGGCCTGGGCGGCGAGGCGCCGGAGCACCTCCACCGACAAGCTGCGGTCGAAGCCGACCCGTTCGCGGCTGGCGCCGATGAGGACCGGGCCCGCCGGGGTGCCCTCGACCACCGCGGAGGTCTGCAGCGCCGCCGAGCCGCTGGCCACGTCGGCGACGTAGTCGGCGGCGTAGACCTTGTGCCGCACCACGCGCGGCAGCGGTTCGGTGACGAGCACGAAGCCCCTGCGGGGCAGGACGGGCAGGTGCGCGCCGGCGAGCCGGGCCACCTCGCCGCCCCAGGTGCCGGCGGCGTTGACGACGAAGGGGGCGCGCAGCTCCGTCACCGCCGTCCGCACCCCCCGCACCCGGCCGTCCGCGCCGGTGAGGACGGCGGTGACCTCCTCTCCGGTACGGACCCGGGCGCCGGAGGCGCGCAGCAGGTGGGCGGCGGCGAGGGCGGGCTGGACCTGGGCGTCCTGCGGATAGAGGAAGCCGCCGCCCAGGCCGGGCGCCAGGTGCGGCTCCGCCTCGTGCAACCGCTCCGCGGGGATCTCCTCGGCCGTGACGCCCGCTCCGGCCTGGGCGGCGGCGAACTTCCGCAGCGCGGCCATGCCGGAGTCGTCCGAGGCGACGACGAGGCCGCCCTTGGCCTCGTACTCGATCCGTGCCGGGAGGTCCTGCGCCAGCTCGCGCCACAAGCGCGTGGAGAGCCGGGCCAGTTCGAGCTCCGGTCCGGGCTCCTTGTCGGAGACCAGGAGGTTTCCCTCGCCGGCGCCCGTGGTCCCGCCGGCGACGGGGCCGCGGTCGACCACGGTGACGGAGAGGCCGCTGCGGGCGGCGTAGTAGGCACAGGCGGCGCCGACCACACCCGCTCCGACGACGATGACGTCCGAAGAGGAGTTGCTCATGAGCACGTCAGTAATATTTCACATTGCACTGCGTGCTGCCAAGAGCCGGTCCATACCTTGTGGTTGACGCCCGCCCTACCCCTCCAGCAGTTCACCCATCCACGCCTCGACGGCGTCGGGCGTGCGCGGCAGCGCGTGCGACATCAGCCGGGCGCCGTCGGCGGTGATGACCAGGTCGTCCTCGATCCGCACGCCGATGCCGCGCAGTTCGGCCGGCAGCGTCTCGTCGTCGGGCTGGAGGTAGAGCCCGGGCTCGACGGTGAGGACCTGCCCCTCCTCCAGGACGCCGTCGAGGTAGGCGTCCGCCCGGGCCTGGGCACAGTCGTGGACGTCCAGGCCGAGCATGTGGCCGCTGCTGCACAGGGTGTACCGGCGGTGGAAGTCGCCTTCGGCGCTCTTGAGCACGCCCCACTCGGCGAGCCCCTCGGCGATGACCCGCATGCCGGCCCGGTGGAAGTCGCGGAAGCTCGCCCCCGGCTTGAGGGCGGCCATGCCCGCGTCCTGGGCGGCGAGGACGAGTTCGTAGACCAGCCGCTGGACGGGTGAGAAGCGTCCGGTCAGCGGCAGGGTGCGGGTGATGTCGGCGGTGTAGAGCGTGTCGGTCTCGACGCCGGCGTCCAGCAGGAGGAGTTCGCGCGGGTCGAGCCGGCCGTCGTTGCGTATCCAGTGCAGGACGCAGGCGTGCGCGCCGGAGGCCGCGATGGTCTCGTAGCCGGTGCCGTTGCCCTCCGCGCGGGCGCGCAGGCCGAAGACGCCCTCGATCCACCGCTCGCCGCGCGGGTGGGCGAGGGCGCGCGGCAGCGCCCGCACGACGTCCTCGAACCCGGCGGCGGTGTGGTCCACCGCCAGCTGCAGCTGCTCGATCTCCCAGGCGTCCTTGACGAGGCGGAGTTCGCTCAGGGCGGCGGCGAGTTCGGTGTCGCCGGAGGCGTCGCGGCCCGGCGGCAGCCGGTCGTGGTCCTCGCGGTGCACGCAGCGGATGCCGGTCATGCGCTCGGCCTCGGCGAGGTCGGGGCGGCGGCCGACCCAGAACTCGCCGTAGCGGCGGTCCCGGTAGAATTCCTCACCGGTACGCGGCGAGCGCGGCCGGACGTACAGCACCGCCTCGTGCCCGTGCGGGCCGTCGGGCTCCAGGACCAGCACGTGCCCGGCCTGTTCCTCGCCGGTCAGCCCGGTCAGCCAGGCGTAGGCGCTGTGCGGCCGGAAGCGGTAGTCGCAGTCGTTGGAGCGGACCACGAACTCGCCCGCGGGCACGATCAGCCGCTCGCCGGGGAAGCGGGCCGACAGCTTCGCGCGGCGCGCCGCGGCGAGATCCGCCACGGGCAGCCGGACGCCGGCGGCCGGCGTAGCCGCCCAGCCGTTCGCCATGAACGCCTCGAACTCGACCGAAACCGGCAGGTCGTGACTGACCGTACGGATCGCGGCAACTGCGGGTTCCTGCACGGGACTCCTCCTCGGACACAGGTGGGTAACGGAGCGACTGACGCCTTGTCAGTGCAATTTCACATTACTATGTTACGGGTCACATTTCAGCCGTCGGGCTGTTCGACTGTTCACGGAGTGACCACTGATGAACAAGCGCACGTGCACTGCCCTGGCCGCCGCGCTGGCGGCCTCGCTCGCCCTGGGGACCGCCGGCTGCTCCGGCGCGAAGCGCTCGGCCGGCGGCCCGGACGGCGGCAAGAACCCGGCCGCCGCCCACGAAGGGAAGGCGGTCGGCGGCACCCCGCAGAAGGGGGGCACGCTGACGGTGCTGTCCAACCAGGACTTCACCCATCTCGACCCGGCCCGCAACTGGGTCATGAACGACATGGACTTCGGGACCCGGCTGCTCTACCGCACCCTGGTCACGTACAAGGCGGCGCCCGGGGCGCAGGGCGGCGGGCTGGTCCCCGACCTCGCCACCGACCTGGGCACGCCGTCCGCCGACGCGAAGACATGGACGTTCCATCTCAAGCCGGGCGTGAAGTACGAGGACGGCTCGCCCGTCACGGCGCAGGACGTCAAGTACAACGTCGAGCGGTCCTTCTCCCCCGACCTGCCCGGCGGCGCCGACTACGCCGCCCGCTACCTCGCCGGCGCCGAGGGCTACCAGGGCCCGGCCCAGGGCAAGCACCTCGACTCGGTCAGGACGCCGGACGACCGCACCATCGTCTTCGAACTGCGCAAACCCTTCGCCGAGTTCCCCAACGCCACCGTCATGCCCACCTTCGCGCCCGTGCCGCAGGCCAAGGACAGGGGACCGCAGTACGACAACCGGCCGTTCTCCTCCGGCCCGTACAAAGTGGACTCCTACGCGCGTGGCAAGAAGCTCGTCCTCGTCCGCAACGACCACTGGGACCCCGCGACGGACGAAGTCCGCAAGGCGTACCCGGACAAGCTGGTCGTCCTGATGGGCCTCAAGGCCAACCAGATCGACGACCGGCTGATAGCGAGCCAGGGCGCGGACGCCTCCGCCGTCTCCTGGGGCGCCCTGCGGCCGGAGAGCGCCGCAAAGGTCCTGCCCGACGCCGGGGTGCGGGAGCGGCTGCTCGCCGAATCCACCAACTGCACCGACATGGTGCAGATGCACACCGGCCGGGCCCCCTTCGACAACGCCAAGGTGCGGCAGGCGGTGCAGTACGCCCTCGACCGGGACGCCGTCCTCACCGCCTCCGGCGGCCCCGCCTTCAACGACCTGTCCACCGCGTACATGCCGGCGTCGCTCTTCGGCGGCAAGCAGCCCGACACCCTGAAGGTCCCCGCGACGGGCGACACGGACAAGGCGAAGCAGTTGCTGCAGGAAGCCGGCAAGCCCGGCGGCTTCTCCACGAAGATCACCGCGTCGGCCGGCGACAAGGGCCGGGCCGAGGCCATCCAGCAGTCCCTCGCCAAGGCCGGGATCAAGGTGACCATCGAGACCGTGGACCCGTCCGCGTTCTACGCCACCATCGGCGACACCAGGAACCGCACCGACATGGTCTACACCGGCTGGTGCCCCGACTACCCTTCCGGCTCCACCTTCCTGCCCTTCGTCTTCGACGGCCGCTTCATCAAGGAGAAGGGCAACTCCGGCAACCACTCCCTCTTCCGCGACGACGCGACGATGAAGCGGATGGACGGGATCTCCGCCATGACGGACGCCAAGGAGGCCGCCAAGGCCTGGCAGCAGCTGGACGGGCAGATCCTCGCCCAGGCGCCGGCCGTGCCGGTGCTCATCCGGCGGTGGCCGCTGGTCCTGGGCACCAACATCGCGGGGGCCTACGGGCACACCTCCTTCGGCGGCCAGCTCGACTACGCCACCGTCGGCCTCAAGGACCCCGCCAAGAGCCGGGACTGAGGGCCGTCACGCCATGACCACCGCCTCGTCCCCCGCCACGGCCACCGCTTCCTCCGCCCCGGCGGCCGTCCCCGCGGGCAGCGGCCCCTGGCAGCTCGCCCGCGCCGAACTGCGCCGCCGCACCGCCGTCAAGGTCTCCCTCGCCGTCGTCGCGCTGTTCCTGCTGATGGCGGCGGGCGCCCCGCTGCTGAGCTCGCTCGCCGGCTGGTCGCCCGAGGAGTTCGACAAGACCGCCGTCGACCCCTACCTCGGCGGCCGGCCCCTCGGCCCGCTCGGCGGCATCTCCGCCGACCACTGGCTCGGCGTCGAACCCGTCACCGGCCGCGACCTGTTCGCCCGGGTCGTGCACGGCGCCCAGGTGTCGCTGCTGATCGCCCTCACCGCCACCGCGATCGTCGTGCTCGCCGGGACGGCGGCCGGCATCACGGCGGGCTACTTCGGCGGCCGCACCGACGCCGTGCTCTCCCGCCTCATGGACCTCACGATGTCCTTCCCCTCCCTCATCTTCATGATCGCGATGATGTCGGTGGCCAAGGACGTCAACCGCATCCTGCTGATGACCGCCGTCATCGGCCTGTTCGGCTGGCCCGGCATCGCCCGCGTCGTACGCGGCCAGACCCTCTCACTCAAACACCGCGAGTACGTCGACGCCGCCCGCGTCGGCGGCGCCGGCCCCCGGCGCATCCTCACGCGCGACATCCTCCCGGGCGTCGCCGGGCCCGTCATCGCCTACACCACCCTCATCGTCCCCGGCATGATCGCCACCGAGGCGGCCCTGAGCTACCTGGGCGTCGGCGTCCGACCGCCCACCCCCTCCTGGGGCCAGATGATCGCCGAGAGCGTCGCCTTCTACGACACGGACCCCATGTACTTCGTCATCCCGAGCACCTGCCTGTTCCTGACCGTCCTCGCCTTCACCCTGCTCGGCGACGCGCTGCGCGACGTCCTCGACCCGAGGAGCGGCCGCACGTGATCCCCTACCTCGGTCGCCGCCTGCTCGCCGTCGCCGGCGTGCTCCTCGCCATCGCCGCCGTCACCTTCACCGTCTTCTACGTACTGCCCTCCGACCCCGCGGCCGCCGCCTGCGGCAAGTCCTGCAGCACCGACCGCCTGGAAGCGATCCGCGCCCACATGGGCCTGGACCGGCCGCTGTGGCGGCAGTTCGCGGACTTCGTCACCGGCATCTTCACCGGCCGCACCATGGGCAGCGGCCGCTACGAGCTGCACTGCTCCTTCCCCTGCCTCGGCTACTCCTACGAGAACTCCGAGGCCGTCTGGGACCTGCTGACCGACCGCCTCCCGGTCTCCGCCTCGCTCGCGCTGGGCGCGGCCGTGCTGTGGCTGGCCCTCGGCCTCGGCGCCGGCGTCACCGCGGCCCTGCGCAAGGACAGCCTCACCGACCGCGCCCTGATGGTCGGCGCCGTGGCCGCCGCCTCGCTGCCGGTCTACTTCACCTCGATGATGCTGATCTACGGCCTGATCCGCACGGCCGGGCTGCTGCCCTACCCGCAGTACGTGCCGCTCGGCGACGACCCCCTGCGCTGGGCGTCCAACCTGCTCCTGCCGTGGCTCGCGCTGGCCGTGCTGTACGCCGCCATGTACGCCCGCCAGAGCCGCAGTTCGATGATCGAGACGATGGCGGAGCCGTACATCCGCACCGCCCGCGCCAAGGGCCTGCCGCGCCGCACCGTCGTCGTCAAACACGGCCTGCGGGCGGGCATGACGCCGATCCTCACGCTCTTCGGCATGGACCTGGGCGGGCTCCTCGCGGGCGCCGTCATCACCGAGTCGATCTTCGGGCTCCCGGGGGTCGGACGGCTCTTCTACGGCGCGCTGTCCACCGGGGACCAGCCGGTCATCCTCGGCGTCACGCTGCTGGCGGCCGCCTTCATCGTCGTCGCCAACCTGGCCGTCGACCTGCTCTACGCCGTCGTCGACCCGCGAGTGAGGTACTGATGGCCCCGCCCCCGCCCTCGACCATGCCCCCGCCCCCGCCCGCCGCGCAGGAGCAGGAACGGCCCCTGCTGTCCGTCACCGACCTGACCGTCACCTTCCCCACCCGGCACGGGGACGTACGGGCCGTGGACTCCCTGAGCTTCGCGGTGCGCCGCGGGCAGACGCTCGGCATCGTCGGCGAGTCCGGCTCCGGCAAGTCCGTCACCTCCCTGGCCGTGATGGGACTGCACACCGGGGCCAGGGTCGGCGGCTCCATCGCGCTCGACGGCCGCGAGCTGACCGGCCTGCCCGAGCGCGAGCTGAACCGGCTGCGCGGCCGCCGCATGGCCATGATCTTCCAGGACCCGCTCTCCAGCCTCCACCCCTACTACACCGTCGGTGAGCAGATCGCCGAACACCACCGGGTCCACTTCGGTTCCCGCAGGGCCACAGCCCGCAGACGGGCCGTCGAGATGCTCGCGGAGGTCGGCATCCCCGAACCCGCGCGGCGGTCCGGCGAGTACCCGCACCAGTTCTCCGGGGGCATGCGCCAGCGCGTGATGATCGCCATGGCGCTCGCCTGCGAGCCCGACCTGCTCATCGCCGACGAGCCGACCACCGCCCTCGACGTCACCGTCCAGGCCCAGATCCTGGAGCTGATCGCCCGCCTGCAGGAGCAGCGCGGACTCGCCGTCGTCATGATCACCCACGACCTCGGGGTCGTCGCCCGCGTCGCCCGGGAAGTCCTCGTGATGTACGGCGGCCGCGCGGCCGAACAGGCCCCGGTCGACGCGCTGTTCGCCGAGCCCGGCCACCCCTACACCCGCGGTCTGCTCGACTCGCTGCCCCGCCTCGACGACGGCGACGACGCACCCCTGCGGGCCATCCCCGGCAGTCCGCCCTCCCTGCTCGGCCCGGCCCCCGGCTGCGCCTTCGCGCCGCGCTGCCCGCGCGCCGCCGCCGCGGCCCCGGCCGAGCGCGAGCGGTGCGGCGGCACCCGGCCGCTGCTGCGGCCCTCCAGGGGGCACCTGGTCTCCTGCCACCTGTCCCTGCACACCGCCGCCCCCGTGCCGGGAGGCACCCGATGACCGCCGGCACCCCAGCACCCCTGCTGTCCGTACGGAACGCGACCATGACCTTCCCCGGCAAGCGGGGCCGTGCGGCGCCCGTCCGCGCGGTCGACGGCGTCTCCTTCGACCTGGCGGCGGGCGAAACCCTGGGCCTGGTGGGCGAGTCCGGCTGCGGGAAGTCCACGACGGGCCGCATGATCGTACGGCTCCTGGAACCGACCACCGGAGCGATCGTCTTCGACGGCCGCGACATCGGCAGGCTCGGCCGGCGCGAGCTCAAGCCGCTGCGCAAGGACCTGCAGATGGTCTTCCAGGACCCGCACTCCTCCCTCAACCCGCGCCAGACCGTGGCCCGCATCATCGCCGATCCGCTGCTCGTCCAGGGCGTGCCGGCGGCCGAGGCGCGCAAGCGGGCCGCGGAGCTGATGGAGCTCGTCGGGCTCATCCCCGAGCACATCGACCGCTATCCGCACGAGTTCTCCGGCGGGCAGGCGCAGCGCATCGGCATCGCCCGCGCACTGGCCACCGGGCCCCGCCTGATCGTCGCCGACGAGCCGGTCTCGGCCCTGGACGTCTCCGTGCAGGCCCAGATCGTCAACCTGCTGGAGAACCTGCAGCGCGAACTGGGGCTCGCCTACCTCTTCATCGCCCACGACCTGTCGGTGGTCAAGCGGGTGTGCGCCCGGGTGGCCGTGATGTACCTGGGGCGGATCGTCGAAATTGGCGACAAGGAGCGCGTGTACGCGGCGCCGGCCCATCCGTACACCCAGGCCCTGCTCTCGGCGGTGCCGTTGCCGGACCCGGCCGCGGAGCGGGCGCGCGAGCGGATCACCTTGCTCGGGGACCCCCCGAGCCCGGCGGCTCCCCCGCCGGGCTGCACGTTCCACCCGCGCTGCCCGAAAGCGCAGGAGATCTGCCGGACGGAGGCGCCGCTGCTGCGGATCGCCGCGCCGGGCGAAGCGCGTGAGGTGGCCTGCCACTTCGCCGTCACGGACAGCGTCACGGAGGGCGTCACGGAGGGCGTCCCGCACAATCCGTAACGCCTGAGGGGTTGTCAGTACCATTTCACATTACTACGTTACGCATGACATGGCGCAGCAGCAGTCCCCCACGTGCCGCCTGTCAGACGGCAGTTGAATCACCCCTTGCGCCACTGCTTCCGCGCGCACGCTCTCGCTCCACGTGCGCGCCCCACCTCACACCTCCCACACAGGAGTCATCGGTGTCCCACTCCAGATCCCTGCGCAGATCCCTGCGCGCGTCCCCGGCCCGAGCACGGACAAGCCGAAGGAGGACGGCAAGGGCGCGTCGGCACAGGCCCCGCGCGCCACCGTCCGCGGCGCCGCCGTGCCGTGCACGCTCGACGGCATCACGCGGCTCTCCCCCGAGCAGTTCGCCGACTTCCTCGCCGACCAGGCCGTCACCGCCGACGGCTGCCTGCGCACCCTGATCTGGACCTGGGACCGGCGGCTGGTGCCCGTCATGTCGAAGCAGCACGTCCAGGCGGTCTCGCGCCGGGCCGAGAGCCTGGCCGCGGCACACGACGGGAAGAACGGCAGCCACCTGCTGGAGATGTTCACCTACCTCCACGCCGTGGCCTACCACGACTTCTCGCACGAAGAGATCGACCTCGGCGACGCACAGACCGTGGACACCATCCGCCGCGCGGTCTCCGCCTTCGGCACCGCCTCGCGCACCTTCGACGTGACCCGCACCAACGCCGAGACGCTGCGCGAGGCCCTCTACGCCGCCAGTTCCCCGGGGCTGCGCCGGCACCAGCTGCCGCTGGTCAAGCGCGTCCTGGCCACCATGGACGCCGCGCACACGGAGACCGCCAAGGACACGTCCTGGGCCGGTGCCGCGCTCGCCGCGCTGTCCCTGAACTACCTGGGCGTCTACCCCGGCAACCACGACACCGCCTTCCACGCCGCCGTCACGGCCGACTCCTCCTACCGCGCGGCCTTCAAGGCCTTCGCCGGCTACACCCACCTCAAGGGCACGTCCAACGCCTGGGTGGTGCGCGACGGCGTCGGGGAGTACGGGCGGATGGGCCAGATCGACGCGCTGAGGGGCCGGATCACCGCCGACCTCGGCGGGTTGCTGGCCACCACCAGCGGCAACTTCGGCGAGGGCAGCGCCCCGTGGGCCAAGGTCGTCACCTGGCTGATCGAGTTCGACGCCTGCAAGCAGTACGGGGTGTGCAAGGCCGACATCGAGCGCCGCATCTTCCCGTCCACCTACACGTACGACAACGGCGCCATCAAGGTGCGCACCGCCCTGCCCCGCGCGACCGTCGACAAGCTCTACTACGCGAGCAAGCAGGTCAAGGCGCAGTTCCACCGGGTGCTGGGCACCGATCAGCCGCTGGCGGGCGACACCAACACCACGCTCAACATCGTGCTGTACGCCTCCCGCGCCGACTACGAGGTCTACCACCCGCTGCTGACCGGCATGGGCACCAGCAACGGCGGCATCTACATCGAGAACGGCGCCACCTTCTACACGTACGAGCGGCGCGTGCCCCAGGACTCCACGCTCACGCTGGAGGAGCTCTTCCGGCACGAGTACACGCACTACCTCAACGGCCGCTGGGCCGTCCCCGGCCTCTTCGGCGAAGGCCCGTGGTACCAGGGCGACCGCACGACCGCGATGGACGAGGGCACGGCCGAGTTCTTCGACGGCGCCACGCGCGGGGAGGGCATCAAGGTCCGCAAGTCCCTGGTCCAGAGCATCATCAACGACACGGCGGGCGGCACCAAGCCGCGCATGAGCGTCTACGAGCTGCTGCACGCGGAGTACGACCGGGACGGCTTCCGCTTCTACTCCTACGCCGGCACGTTCTTCGAGTTCCTGTGGAGCGAACGCCCCGCACTGCTCAGGGAGATGTACGACCGGCTCCGTGCGAACGACGTCGCGGGCTTCGACGCCTGGCGCGACCGGCTCGGCCGGGACACGGGCCTGCAGCGCGCGTACGACACCTTCCTCGACCAGCAGATCGCCAAGGTCAAGGACCTGTACGTGCCGGACACCTCGTTCACGCCCGTCGGCGGGCTGGACGCCGGCCACCCCGCCACCGTCCGCGCCTCTTTCAAGGCCACGACCGGCATCGCGCCCGAATGCCGCACCAACGAGGCCCCGGAGCGCCCGCGCTTCACCTGCACCGGCCGCATCACCGCGAACTTGAGCAGCCCGGGCAGTCCCGACCTCGTCTTCAAGGACATGTCCGGGACGGTCGACTACTTCATCCTCGACCGCACGAAGAAGGGCACCAACAACTTCGCCGACATGAACTGCTCCTTCGGCAAGGTCGACCTCTGGCCGGACCGCCCGGCCGGGACGGCGGACTTCACCTGCGAAGGACCGCTGCGGGGTTGATTCCGGCCGATTCCGGTGGATTCCGGCTGATTCCCTGAGGGCTTCGGGCCCGCCCGCGCGGGCGGGCCCGAAGCCCTCAGGCGAATAGCGACCGGTCCGCCGTGACCTGCGAGGTTTGCGATTTCCCCGGGATAGTGTTCAGGTTTATCGGTGCCGATGGCCCGGGATTGGGTTCCGCCATCGAGAAAAGATCAGAAAAGAAGGTCTCATTCCGGCAACGAGCCGGTCACATCCGAGGCCATGGAGAGCGATCGGAAAAATCCCCGATTGCCGACCGCACGGCCGGCCACCGACAAGCCCTGTCGCAGTAGGGGCCCCGATCCACGGTGCCGGCACGTGTTTGGAGAATTGCGTGTCTGCTCTTCCGTCCGAGACGCCCCTGTCCGTCGTCCGCCCGCCTGAACCGACCCGCAACCGCACCCCCGGCGCCCGCCACGCGCGGCCGCTGAGCCTGTACGACTCCTGGTGGACGGTGGCCGGCGCCGCACTGGTGCTGTGCGCGGCCTGGGCCGTCTGCGTGTGGGTCTCCTTCCACCTGACGGCCGACGCCACGCTCCACACCGCCGCGCTCTTCGTCCACCTCGCGAGCCTGGTCCTGGGCTTCGGCGCCGTGCTGGTCGCCGACTACTACGGCCTGCTGTGGATCACCGGCCGCTGCGGCCTGCAGGAGGCCCTCGGCAGCGCGGGACGGCTGCACCTGCCCATCTGGGCCGGCCTCGCCGGCCTCGTCCTCAGCGGCATGCTCCTCCACCCCAGCCCGTCCTCCACGCCCACCGCCGTCAAGCTGGTGCTGGTGCTCCTCCTCAGCCTCAACGGCCTGCAGGCGGGCCTCCTCAACAAGCGCATGGCCCGGCACGCTTCCGCACCGCCCGCGCCGCGCCTCCTCGCCTGGGGCGGGGCCACCGCCCTGGTCTCCCAGATCTGCTGGTGGGGAGCCGTCGTCATCGGCTTCCTCAACAGTCAGGGCTAGAGCCCGCGGCGAGTGTCACCAGCAAGCCGGTACGGGCGCCCTCCGCGAGCGCCTGACCTGCTGAAATAGTGGCCCCATGGACAACAGGACCGCGGCCGCCGCCCAGCAGCGGGTCGCCGGCTGCCGACGCCGGTTCGACGCCCGCTTCGAGGCGTACTTCGACTCCCTCGCCGAGAGCCTCGACACGCCGCCGCTCAGCCGCTTCGCCCCCCGCTGCCTGGAGCTCCTGCGGGACCTCTCCCTGCGCGGAGGCAAGCGCCTGCGGGTCGCCCTGCTGTACGAGGCGGCCCGGCTGGTGACCGACGAGCAGGTACCCGGCCTGGAGGAAGCCGCGCTCAGCATCGAGCTGCTCCAGACGCACGGCCTGGTCCACGACGACATCATCGACGACTCGCCCGTGCGCCGCGGCGGCCCGTCCACGTACTACGCCTACCGCCGGGAGTTCCCCGGGAGCGACAGCACCGCGCTGGGGCTCGCCGTGCTCGCGGGAGACCTCGCGTCCTTCCTGTCCCTGCAGGTCCTGCTGCAGGCGGACGCCCCCGCCGCGGTCAAGCAGGCCATGCTCGAAGTGCAGCTGCGCACGGGCGCGGAGACGGTCACCGGCCAGATCGCCGATCTGGAACGCGACTTCGAGCCGCTGCCGTCGGAGGAGCTGCTGCACACCGTCTGCGAGTACAAGACCACCCGGTACTCGATCCTCGCGCCGCTGCAGCTGGGCCTGCTGGCCGCCGGCGAGGACCTGGCCGCACACGACGAGCGGCTGCGCCGCTACGCGACACCGGCCGGCATCAGCGGGCAGATGCGCGACGACTACCTCGACCTCTTCGGCGACGAGAGCACCATCGGGAAGTCCCCGGGCTCCGACATCCGCTCCGGCCGCCGCAGCTACGCCGTCCGCGCCGTCCTGGCCGCCTCCACCACCGCGGAACGCCGCCTGCTGGAGTCCGCCCTCGGCGACCCCGGCTGCCCGGCGGAGACGATCGACCGCATCCGCCGGATCGCGCGCGAGCACGGCGTGGACGCCACGCTGCGCGCCGGCATGCGCCGCTATGCCGAGGCGGCGGCCGGGGAGGCGTCCCAGTGGCGTGCGCACTGGCGCGAGGAGGCGGTGACCTTCTTCGAAGGGCTGCCGCTGTGGAACGTCCGGCGCGCGCAGTGAGGGACGCCGCCGCCGGCTTGCCGGCGGCGGCGTCGGCCGGTCAGGCCGGTCAGGCCGGTCAGGCCTTGCGGACCACGCCGGACTTGAGCTGCATGGCGCCGAAGCCCTCGATCTTGCAGTCGATGTCGTGGCCGTCCACGCCGTCGACAAGACGGATGTTGCGCACCTTGGTGCCCGCCTTGATCCCCGTCGCGCTGCCCTTGACCTTGAGGCTCTTGACCACGGTGACCGTGTCGCCGTCGGCGAGCACGTTGCCCACCGAATCCCGGATCACCTTGTCCTGGTCACCGCCCGCGGGCTCCGCGGCCGCGGGCGACCACTCGTGCCCGCATTCGGGGCAGACCAGGAGCGCGCCCATCTCGTAGGTGTAGGCGCTGGAGCATTCGGGGCAGGGCGGCAGGTTCTCGTTCACCGGAAGAGTGTATTTCAGGCCGGAAGCACGCCGGACGTTTTCTTAGTGGGCTCTTAAAGCGCTCCGCCAGGCTGCGGTCATGGCTACAGCAGACGACAACCTTTCGGTGGTCATCGGCGCAGGCGGTACCGGGGGTCATATCTACCCTGGGCTGGCTGTCGCCGATGCGCTCCGCAGAGCGGTGCCGCACGCCGTCATCACTTTCATCGGTACGGAACGCGGTCTGGAGACCCGCCTGATACCGGATGCGGGGTACCGGCTCCACACCGTGGACATGATTCCCTTCGATTCCTCGCTCGGCGCCCGCCGGTATCTGCTCCCGGCCGATCTCTTGCGCTCGGGAAAACAGGCGCAGCGCGTGATCGAGGAGCAGGGTGCGCACGTCGTCGTGGGCATGGGCGGCTATCCCAGCGCGCCCGCGGTGCTGGGGGCGCGGATGGCGCGCCGGCCGGTGCTGGTGCACGAGTCGAACGCGGTGCCGGGCAGGGCGAATCGCTTCGCCTCCGCGCTCACCCCGCACGTGGCGCTCGCCTTCGACCGCACCCGCGAGCACCTGCCGTCGCGTACGGCCCTGCGCGCCGAGACGGTCGGCATGCCGCTGGTCAGCGATGTCGCGGGGCTGGACCGGGGCGGGCGGGAGGCGCTGCGCGGGCAGGCCCGGCGCTGGTTCGGGGTACCGGACGACGGCACGCGGCTGGTGCTGTTCAACGGCGGGAGCCTGGGCGCGGCGCGGCTGACGGAGGCCGCGCTCCAGCTGGCCTCGCGGTGGCGCGGGCGCCCGGACGTCCACCTGGTGATCAAGACCGGGCCGGGCGCGCTGGCGGAGGTGCGGGCCCGCCTGGCCGCCGCGGGCGGCGACCACGTCGCCACCGCGGTGGGCTACCTCGACCGGATGGACCTCGCCTACGCGGCCGCCGACGTGATGGTGTGCCGCGCGGGTTCGGCGACCGTGGCGGAGCTGTCGAGCGTGGGCGTGCCGGCGGTGCTCGTCCCGTACCCGCACGCCCCGCACGACCACCAGACCCACAACGCCCGGGTGCTCTCGGACGCCGGCGCGGGACTGCTGCTCCCCGACGGAGAGGCCACCGGCGAGCGGCTCGCCGGCCTGATCGAGCCGCTGCTCGCCGACCCGGCCCGGCTCGCCGCGATGGGTGCTGCCGCGCACCCGGGCACGCACGCGCTCGCGGCCGACCTCATGGCGGCGTGGGCGCTGCGCCTGGCGGGCCGCGCCCCCGCAAACCCCTTTTCGTTCCAGGAAGTCGAGAGGAACCACGCATGACCACCGATCTGAACGACACCGGAGACTGGGCCGGCCGCAGGGTGCTGGTCACCGGCGCCGAGGGTTTCATCGGGTCGACGCTCGTCGACCTGCTCGTGGCGCGCGGTGCGCGCGTGCGGGTGCTCGTGCACTACAAGCCGTACGCCGAGCGCGGGCACCTCGCCCGCTACCTCGGGCCCGGCTCGCCGGTGGAGACGCTCGCCGGGGACGTCCGCGACGCCGGGCGCGTGATGGACGCGGTGGCGGGGTGCGACACGGTCTTCCACCTGGCGGCGCTGATCGGCATCCCGTACAGCTACGCGTCGCCCGAGGCGTACGTGCAGACCAACGTGGCGGGCACGGAGAACGTGGCCGCGGCCTGCCGCCGCCACGGCGTGCGGCGCATGGTGCACACGTCGACCAGCGAGGTCTACGGCACGGCGCTGACCGCGCCGATCAGCGAGGCCCACCCGCTGCAGCCGCAGTCGCCCTACTCCGCCTCGAAGATCGGCGCGGACATGCTGGCCCTGTCCTACGCGCACTCCTTCGAGCTGCCGGTGACGGTCGTGCGGCCCTTCAACACCTACGGGCCGCGGCAGTCGGCGCGGGCGGTGATCCCGACGATCCTGGCGCAGCTGCACTCCGGGGCCGGCGAGATCCGGCTCGGGTCCACGTCGCCGACGCGCGACTTCACCTACGTGACCGACACCGCCGAGGGCTTCCTGGCCCTCGCGGACTGCGACCGGGCCGTGGGGCACGCGGTCAACCTCGGCACCGGCCGGGAGATCTCCATCGGCGACCTCGCCGAGTCGCTGGTCCGGGCCTCGGGGCGGGATGCGAAGGTGGTGGTGGATCCGTCGCGGCTGCGGCCCTCCGGCAGCGAGGTGGAGCGCCTGCTGTCGGACAACACCCGGGCCCGGGAGTGGGCCGGGTGGCAGCCCCGGGTGGGGCTGGAGGAGGGCCTGGCCCGCACCTCGGACTGGGTCCGGGACCATCTGCACCTCTTCGCGCCGGACCGCTACCAGGTCTGATTGATCAATGACCCTTGCGTCACCGTCCGTGACGAGAACCCGGCAATACCCCCTCCACCCGGAGGGGGTATTGCCCATTTTTGCCACCCATTAGGACGATACGTATCCCCGTGGGCGCTTCCTAGCCTGGATCACGTTGCCGCACAGCGGACGGACGATTACGGACGGACGATTCCCGAGGAGGCGGACGGTATGTCGCGAACAGTGGAGCGCGTCGTCGTGGGCGTGGACGGCTCGGCGGGCAGCGTGGCCGCGCTCAGGCAGGGCGCGCAGGAGGCGGCCCGCCACGGCGCGGCCCTGTGCCCCGTGCTGGCCTGGTCGCCGCCGGGCGGAGAGGCGGCGGACGCCCTGCAGCCCGCGCCGGCCGACGTCCGCGCCTACTGGGAGGCCCAGGCCCGCAGGGCCCTGACGAAGACGTGCGAGAAGGCCCTCGGCGCCGCGCCCTTCCGCCTGAGGGTGGCCCCGCGGACCGTCCGCGCGGAGCCGGGGCCGGCCCTGGTGGCCAGCGCCCGGCACGACACGGACCTGCTGGTGCTGGGAGCGGGCAGCCACGGGCTGTGGCACCGGTTCCTCCACGGCTCGGTCAGCCGCCACTGCCTGCGGCACGCCCGCGGGCCCGTCATGGTCGTCCACCCCGACGAGGCGGACGTGAAGGACGCCTGACCCCGGCCTCAGGCGTGGTGACGGGCCGAGCGCCGCCGGACCGCCAGGAACAGAGCGGCGGAGCCGACCGCCAGGACGCCGGCGCCCGCGACGGCCACCATGGCCGTACGGTCGTCGCCGCCGGTCTCGGCGAGGCGCCCGCCCTGGGCGGCCGGGGCGTTGGCGGTCTTCACCGCGGGCTCGTTTCCGGCACCGGGGCCGTGCCCGCCGTGGCCGTCACCGCCGTGCTCACCGGGTCCGTCGCCGCCGTGTCCGCCGTGGTCGACGGTCGACTTCCCGGCCTCCTCGGCTATCTGCCGGTCGCTGGGAGCGGACGCGACCGGGGCCGGAGCCAGTGCCGTGGTCGCCTGCCCCTTCTCCGTCCCGCTCTCCTGCGCGCTTGCGTTCCCGCTTCCCTCGGCACTCGCCTTACCGCCGAAATCCACGTCCGAGCAGGTGTAGAACGCCTCGGGGCTGTCGGAGCGCTGCCAGACGCTGTACACGAGGTGGCGGCCGGACCGCTTCGGGACGGTGCCGTCGAAGACGTAGCTCCCGTCCTTCAGCGTGGGGTTGGTGACCTTGGCGAAGGGCTTGGCCTCCAGGTCGGACCACTTCAGCGGCTTCCTGGGGTCGTAGCCGGACTTCGTGAGGTACAGCTCGAACGTGCCGCGGTGCGGGGCGGTCGCGCGGTAGCGGAAGGTGTGCTTGCCCGGGGCGAGTTTGCTCGACGGCCAGTCGGCGCGCGGCAGGTCCAGCCCCTTGTACTTGGCCCGGCCGGCGCTGCACAGCTTGCCATCCGGGATGAGCTGACGGTGCCGCCCGGCGGCGTCGCCGATGTTGACCTCGTTCCAGTCGTAGAGGGGCTGGGTGCCGCCCGCCGCGACCATCGCCTTGCAGGCGGCCGACCGCGGGTGTTCCGGTCCCTCCGCGAAGCAGGCGGACACCCGGCTGACCGGGTCCGTCATGGAGCCGTGCGCCTGGGCCGGGACGGCGGTCAGCGCGGTGAGCGCGAGAGGGGCGGCGCCGAGCAGGGTCATCCGTACGGCCTGGTGACGCGTGCGCATGAGGGTCTCCTTGGGGGTGAGGGGGTGGCCCCGCACGCCGGCCGCGAGGTGGGGGGTGCCGGACGTGCGGGGC
>NZ_JBPQTS010000156.1:0-17607 GCF_051386455.1 Streptomyces sp. URMC 124 | reverse complement strand
GTGCCCCCCGCACCCGCCCCCGTGGGGCACCGCCTCTTCCCCGCCATGGACCGCGCCGTGCACCGCCGCCCCGGCTGGACGGCGAGCCTCGCCATGGCCTCCGACCGCATCGCCCACTACGAGAACGGCAACGGCGAGCACCCGCGCGGCTGGCACACCGGCGCCGGAATGCTCTCCTGGTGGCGCGCGGGCGACAGCACCGCGTACACCGACGCCTTCTGGCCCACCGCCGACCCGTACCGGATGCCCGGCACCACCGCCTCCACCAAGCCGCTCGCCGACAACGAGGGCGGCGCATGGGGCGAGCCCCGGCCCGACGCGCGCTGGGTCGGGGGAGTGACGGACGGCGAGTTCGCCGTCGCCGGACAGCACCTCAAGGGGCTCTCCTCCACCCTGGAGGCCCGCAAGGCCTGGATCTTCGCCGCCGACGCCGTCGTCTGCCTCGGCGCGGGCATCACCGCGCGCGACGGCACCCCGGTCGGGACGACCGTCGAGCACCGCGCCCTCGGCGCCCACGGGGCGCCCGCCCTCCTCGTCGACGGCGCGCCCCAGCCCGTCGCCGACGGCTGGAGCGCCCGCTACGACGCCGCCCGCTGGCTCCATCTCGAAGGCCACGGCGGCTACGTGCTCCCCGGCGGCGCCCCGCTCCACGCCCTGCGCGAGGCCCGCACCGGCGCCTGGCGCGACATCAACGCCGGCGGCGCCCCCGACCGCCTCACGCGGCGCTACCTCACCCTCTGGCACCCCCACGGCACCGACCCCGCAGGCGCCGCCTACGCCTACCTCCTCATGCCCGGCGCGGGGCCCCGCGCCGTAGCCGCCCGCGCCGGCGACGAGCACTGGCTCGGCCTCCTCGCCAACACCGCCGCCTGCCAGGCCGCACACCTGCCCGCCCTCGGTCTGACCGCCGCCGCCTTCTGGGCCCCCGGCACCGCCGGCCCCCTCGCCGTCACGGCCCCCGCCGCCGTCCTCCTCCGCGAACGCGGCCGGACCGCTACCCTCCATATGGCCGAACCGCTCCGGACCGGAACGCCCTTCGAGGTCATCTGGGACCGCCCCGTGCGCCGGGTGACGGCACACGACGCCACGGTGCGGGTCCTGTCGACAGGCGACAGCCTCCGGCTGCGCGTCGCCCCCGGCACCGCCTGCGCCCCCCATCGCTGCTCCGTGACCGTGGCATGACCCGCTGTGACGCCGCCCGGGCCTCCGGCCCGTCAAGTTGGCCAGCCTACGGGCCGGAGGCAAGAGTTTTGTGGAACCTCCACAGGGCCACCCCCCTATAGGGGGGACCCCTAGTCGCGGCGGCTGCGCGGCTCTGTGCCGCCTGCCCACCAAAAGGCACATGACGTTGTATGGAAACGACATGAGTCCCGGGCGTCCTCGCCACGTACCGTCTATGCATGAGCAATCTCGAAGGTGCGCCCGTAGAGGCGAGTGACGTCCGTGGGCGCGTCGCCGAGCTGCACGCCATTCGCGAGCAGGTTCGGCGTGGTCCGAGCGAGCGGGCGACCCAGGCCCAGAAGGCCAAGGGGAAGCTGACGGCCCGGGAGCGTATCGACCTCCTGCTGGACGAAGGGTCCTTCTCGGAGGTGGAGCCGCTGCGCCGGCACCGCGCCTCGGGGTTCGGACTGGAGAGCAAGAAGCCCTACACCGACGGTGTGATCACCGGCTGGGGCACGGTGCACGGCCGGACCGTGTTCGTCTACGCGCACGACTTCCGGATCTTCGGCGGTGCGCTGGGCGAGGCCCACGCCACCAAGATCCACAAGATCATGGACATGGCCATCGCCGCCGGCGCGCCCCTGGTGTCGCTGAACGACGGCGCCGGTGCCCGCATCCAGGAGGGCGTCTCCGCCCTGGCCGGCTACGGCGGCATCTTCCAGCGCAACACCAAGGCCTCCGGCGTCATCCCGCAGATCTCCGTGATGCTCGGCCCCTGCGCGGGCGGCGCGGCCTACTCGCCGGCCCTGACCGACTTCGTGTTCATGGTCCGCGAGACCTCGCAGATGTTCATCACCGGCCCCGACGTCGTCCGCGCCGTCACCGGCGAGGAGATCACCCAGAACGGCCTCGGCGGTGCGGACGTGCACGCCGAGACCTCCGGCGTCGCGCACTTCGCGTACGACGACGAGGAGACGTGCCTGGAGGAGGTGCGCTACCTCCTGTCGCTGCTGCCGCAGAACAACCGCGAGAACCCGCCGCGCGTGGCGAGCGAGGACCCCGCCGACCGGCTGGGCGAGGCCCTGCTGGACCTGGTGCCCGCCGACGGCAACCGCCCGTACGACATGCGCAAGGTCATCGAGGAGATCGTCGACGAGGGCGAGTACCTGGAGATCCACGAGCGCTGGGCCACCAACATCATCTGCTCCCTGGCCCGGCTGGACGGCCAGGTCGTCGGCATCGTCGCCAACCAGCCCCAGTCGCTGGCCGGCGTCCTCGACATCGAGGCCAGCGAGAAGGCCGCGCGCTTCATCCAGATGTGCGACGCCTTCAATATTCCGATCATCACTCTTCTGGACGTCCCCGGCTTCCTCCCGGGCGTCGACCAGGAGCACGGTGGGATCATCCGCCACGGCGCCAAGCTGCTGTACGCGTACTGCAACGCCACGGTGCCGCGCATCTCGGTCATCCTGCGCAAGGCCTACGGCGGCGCGTACATCGTCATGGACTCGCAGTCCATCGGCGCGGACCTGACCTACGCCTGGCCGACCAACGAGATCGCGGTGATGGGCGCGGAGGGCGCCGCCAACGTGATCTTCCGCAAGCAGATCGCCGAGGCTGACGACCCCGAGGCGATGCGGGCGCGCATGGTCAAGGAGTACAAGGCCGAGCTGATGCACCCGTACTACGCCGCCGAGCGCGGACTGATCGACGACGTGATCGACCCCGTCGAGACCCGGCAGGTGCTGATCCGCTCCCTGGCCATGCTGGCCACGAAGCACGCCGACCTGCCCTCCCGCAAGCACGGCAACCCGCCCCAGTAAGGGAGAGACGCATGAACGACACGCTGGTACGCGTGGAGAAGGGCACGGCGGACGCCGAGGAGCTCGCGGCCGTCACCGCCGTCCTCCTCGCCCGCGCCGCCGCCACCACGAACCACGCGGCACCGCCCCGCCCGCGCCGCACCACGGCCGTCTGGCGCCGCCTGGAGCGCACGCCGGGCTTCCGCGCGCCGCACAGCTGGCAGGGCTGAGGCCGGGGGTCCGGGGGTCGCCCCCGGGCAGGCACAGCCGCGCGCCGCACAGCTGGCAGGGCTGAGGCCGGGGGTCCGGGGGTCGCCCCCGGGCAGGCACAGCCGCGCGCCGCACAGCCGGCAGGGCTGACAACAGCAAGCACCGAGAGGGCCCGGGGCACCGCCCCGGGCCCTCTCGGCGTGCCCGCCCGCATTCGGTGGCCGGCCACGCTTCGGGCGCCGCAACGCAGAAGGTCCCCGCACACTCCGTGAGGAGCGGTGCGGGGACCTTGTCGCGTCGGTGCGACCGACGCCTCACCGAAGGCGCGCCATCAGGGCGTGCTCGACCAGGGTGATCAGGGCGCTCTTCGCCTCGTTGCGGTGGCGGGCGTCCGTGGTGATGATCGGCGCGTCGGGGCCGATCTGGAGCGCCTCGCGGACCTCGTCCGGCGTGTAGGGCTGGTGCCCGTCGAAGCCGTTGAGGGCGATGACGAAGGGCAGGCCGCTGTTCTCGAAGTAGTCGACGGCGGGGAAGCAGTCGGCGAGGCGGCGGGTGTCCACGAGGACGACGGCGCCGATGGCGCCGCGGACCAGGTCGTCCCACATGAACCAGAAACGGTCCTGACCGGGGGTACCGAACAGGTACAGGATCAGGTCCTGGTCCAGGGTGATGCGGCCGAAGTCCATCGCCACGGTCGTCGTGGTCTTGTCCGGCGCGTGGGTGAGGTCGTCGATGCCCGCCGAGGCGGACGTCATGACGGCTTCGGTCCGCAGCGGGTTGATCTCCGAGACCGCGCCGACGAACGTGGTCTTGCCCACGCCGAAACCGCCCGCCACCACGATCTTCGCGGAGGTGGTGGAGCGGGCTGCCTCGCCGCTAGAGGTTCCGAAGTCCACTGAGCACCCTTTCGAGCAGTGTCACGTCAGGCTGGCCGCCGGCGGACTCGTCGCCGCCGGGCTGATGGATGGCGACGAGCCCGGCCTCCGCCAAGTCGGCGACGAGGATTCGGGCGACGCCGAGGGGAATGGTGAGAAGTGCCGAGATCTCGGCGACCGACTTGATCTCGGTGCACAGGTGGCAGATGCGCTGGTGTTCCGGCAACTGCCCGTGAAGCTGGGCCGGCTGGGCCGTGGTGTGCACCAGCGCCTCGATGGCGAGCTGGTAGCGCGGCCGGGTCCGGCCGCCGGTCATGGCGTAGGGGCGGACCAGCGGATTGTTCCGCTTGCCCCCGGAAGGGGACGAGGACGCCCTGCGGTGCTGCGGCGCCTGTGGTACTTGCGGTGGCCGTGCCGGCTCCGCCTGCGCACGCTGGCTTGGTGCGGAGGGGAAGTTGAAGCGGTTCAGCGGAGGCTGAGCCTGCTGATCATTGCCGTACGGGTAACCGCCGGGGGGCGTTGCCACGTCTCCTCCTCAACGTGCCTGTCTGCTGCTGGTCGCGCCACCGCACCCTATGGCGCGGTGGCGCGAAACGCACTGCCTCTTTGCTAGTTGAGAAGGCTCCCCTGCAGTTCGGCGCGGAGGTCCGGGGTGAGGACGTTGCCCGCGCGGTCGACGAGGAGGGCCATCTCGTAGCCGACGAGGCCGATGTCGCACTCGGGGTGCGCCAGCACGGCCAGGGAGGAGCCGTCGGAGATGGACATGATGAAGAGGAAGCCGCGTTCCATCTCCACCACGGTCTGGTTGACGGCGCCGCCTTCGAAGATGCGGGAGGCTCCGGCGGTCAGCGAGGTCAGGCCGGAGGCGACGGCCGCCAGCTGGTCGGCGCGGTCCCTCGGGAACCCTTCGGACATCGCCAGAAGGAGTCCGTCGGCGGAGACCACGACGGTGTGGGACACCCCTGGGGTGTTCTCCACGAAACTGGTGATCAACCAGTTCAGGTTCTGCGCCGCCTGGCTCATCGGGCTCACACTAACGCTCCTGATCGTAGGTGCCGCCGGGGCCGAAGCCCTGGTCGTGTTGCTCATGCTGCTGGTGTGTGGTGGCCGAACCGCTGTCGGTCCCCACGGTGCGCCCCTGTTCGACACCACGGCGCAGGTTGCTGAGCCTGCCGCGTATGTCCTCCGGGGCACGGGAGATCTGGGAACCGCCCTGCGGTGTCTGCGCCGCCTTGCCCTCGATCAGATTGGCCTTGGGCACTCGGCGGGGCAGTCCGGAGGGGGTGACTCCGCCGGCTTTCGGGTCCCGGAGCTGCTCGGCACGGTGCCAGCGCTCGTCGTTCTCCGACCGCCAGTCGGGGCTCTCACCCTCGTGAGGCTGCTGTGGGACGTCCTGCTGGGGCTGCTCCGGTTCGCCGGCCCCCACGGCCTCTTCGACAGACTCGGACTGCTGCCACTGCGTCGCGCGGCGCGGCAGACCGGACCCGGTCAGCGAGTGGGAGCCGCTCGTAGAGGGGCCCGGACGGTCGAACTCTACGCGCTCGGGCTGCGCCGTGTCAGCGGGCGGCAGTGATTCCGAATCCGCTCCGTAACCCTGCGGGCCGCCGTCCTGGTACGCACCGGGCTGCTGCCACACGTCGTTGCGGGTCGGGACCTCGGGCTCGGCGTACGCCTGCTGCTGCGGGTAACCGGGCTCGGCGTAGCCCTGCTCGGCGTACCCCTGCCCGTCGTAGCCGGAGTCCTGGTAGCCGTGCTGCGGCTGCTGCTCGTAGGACTGCTCGTACGGCTGCTCGGGCAGCGCCGGGAACTCCTCGGTCCCGTGCGGGCCGCCCTGCTGGTCGTACTGCTGCTGGTCGTACGCGGGCTGCTGCGGGACCTCGTCGCGGAACAGCGGGCGGTTGTCGGTCGCCGCCTCCAGCGCCGCACGCCGCTCCTCACGGAGCCGCGAGCGGTTCACCGGGTCCAGCGTGGCGCCCGGGGCGCCCTGGACGCCGTCCTGGCGCTGCTCGTAGCGGGAGTCGTCGAAGCCCAGCTCCGCGGCGGTGCGCATGCGGCCCGCGGCGACGGCAGGGGCCTGGCCGTGCGGGCCGGCCTGCTGCTGGCCCGGGACCATCTGCGAGACCGTGAAGTCGTCGCCGGACAGCTCGTCCTCGCCACCGCCACCGTGCGTGATCCGGTCCGGCAGCATGACCAGCGAGGTCGTGCCGGCCTGCTCGCCCGAGGGGCGCAGCTGCACGCGGATGCCGTGGCGCGTCGCCAGGCGGCCGACCACGAACAGGCCCATGCGCTGCGAGATCGCGGCGTCCACGGTCGGCGGGTTGGCCAGCTTGTGGTTGATGTCCGCGAAGTCCTCGGCGGTCAGGCCGATGCCCTTGTCGTGGATCTCGACCATCACGCGGCCGTCGGGCAGTCGCGTCGCGGTCACGCGGACCTTGGTGTGCGGGGAGGAGAACGTGGTGGCGTTCTCCAGCAGCTCGGCGAGGAGGTGCACAAGGTCGGTCACGGCGAGGCCGTGGATCTCGGCGTCCGGGACGCCCGAGAGCTCGATGCGCTCGTAGGCCTCCACCTCGGAGGAGGCGGCGCGCAGCACGTCCACCAGCGGGACCGGCTGGTCCCAGCGGCGGCCGGGCTCCTCGCCGGCGAGGACCAGGAGGTTCTCGCCGTTGCGGCGCATACGGGTGGCCAGGTGGTCCAGGCGGAAGAGGTTCTCCAGCTGGTCCGGGTCCGCCTCGTGCTCCTCGAGCTCGGTGATCAGGGTCAGCTGACCCTCGATGAGGCTCTGGTTGCGGCGCGAGAGGTTGGTGAAGATCGCGTTGACGTTGCCACGGAGCAGGGCCTGCTCGGCGGCGAGACGCACGGCCTCGCGGTGGACCTGGTCGAAGGCGCGGGCGACCTCGCCGATCTCGTCCCGGGTGGTGATCGGGATCGGCTGGACGCGGGTGTCGACCCGGCCCGGGTCGGTCCGCGACAGCTGGTCGACCAGCGCGGGCAGGCGCTGCTCGGCCACGTCGAAGGCGGCGCGGCGCAGGCGGCGCATGCTGCGGCTCATGGAGCGGGCCATCATGCCGGCCACGAAGAACGCGAGCAGCAGGGCCACGACCATGATCGAGCCGTTGACGATCGCGTCGCGCTGGGCGTCGTCCGCGATCTTCTCGGCCTCGTCCACGGCCTTGTCGGTGAGGTAGACCTCGACCGAGCGGTAGGCGTCGAACTTCGCCGTGGCGGCGTCCTGCCAGCCGGCGGCGGTGATGCCCGCCTTCTCCAGCTGGTCCGGGGTCTTGCCGGCCATGATGGCGTTGGCGATCTTCTCCTGGTCCGACGACTTCGCCTTGGTGGCGATGGCGTCGTTCAGGCGACTGATGTCGTCCTCGGTGCCGCTCGCGTCGTACTCGGCGCGGGCGATGTACTCGAGGAAGTAGTAGGAGGAGAAGGAGGTCCGCTGGAGCTGCTGCTCCTTGGGGTCCTTGGCCGGCTTGACGAGCAGGTGCGTGCCGATGGAACGCTCCAGCGACTCCGCGGCCTTGGCCAGGGAGACGGCGTAGACCATGCGGCCGTAGGAGACGATGTTGTCGCTGCCCAGGCCGGAGCCCAGCTCGTTGGCGAAGGCCATGAGCGGACGCTGGATGGCGCCGTAGCCGTCCTCGGTCTGCACGCCGGTCATCGCGGGCGTGTACGCGCTCTTGCGCAGCTTGGGCAGCGTGCCCTCCGCCTCGCGGAAGAGCTTCATGCGGCGGCGCAGGCCCGCGGTGTCCGGCATGTCCTTGACGGTCTTGTCGAACTCCGCGCGAGCGGCGTCCGTGGCGTCCCGGGTCTTCTTGATGACCGGGTCGTCGGGCCGGTTCTGCAGCAGGGGCTCGGCCGTCAGGTCACGCTCGTCGATCACGGCGTGGGCGTAGGTGGCCGCGGAGCGCACCACTCGCGCGGTGTTCGCGGCGTCCTTCGCGTCCTGCCAGGCGTCCGCGGACTCCTTGATGTGGAGACCGCCGACGACGAGGGCGACCAGCACCGGGATCAGCAGGATGGCGTTCAGCCGGGTCGCCACCCGCCAGTTGCGCGGGGAGAAGCGGCCGCCCGTGCCCCCGGAGGGAGCCGGGGTTTCGGGCACGCTCGAAGCAGGGGAAGGCGAAGGCGGCACCGCTGCGCGCGACGGCGGGGTGAAGTTGCCCCGCTCGTCCTGCGTCTGCTGTGCGGCGCCCGTCTTTCTGCGCGTCACTCGACCAACAACCTCTCGGCGTCGGCACCCGGGTTGTGTGCCGTTTTTCGGCTGAGCCGTTACTGCTCAGTTCCTGGAATTCCAGCACGTCGGGGGTGCGCATTCCAAACAGCGGGGGCTCCCGCCGGGCCACTCGATTTGCCCGACATAAAACGGGCATTAAGAGCGAGCGGCGCCAAATGGCGGGCGAAATGTGCGCACAGTGAAGTCGACCGAACGCGGTGGGTTGCCGCGTCCGGTCGATTCTCTGTCGAAACGTTATGAACTCTGCGTCGGGTCGTGTCCAATGCCACAGCCCCTCCGTAACGTTTCACACGACGATCTGGGCGATGCGGAAGTTGTCGGCGATGAGCTGACAAAGGCCCGGTGAAGAACTGACGGGGAACTGGCGGAGAACCGACGAAAAGCTGACGAAGAGTTACTTCAGCCGGGCCATCAGAGCGTGTTCGACCAGCGTGATCAGCGTGCTCTTCGTCTCGCCGCGGTGGCGGGCGTCGGTCGTGACGATCGGCGTGTCCGGCCCGATCTGCAGCGCCTCGCGGACCTCTTCGGGGGCGTAGGGCTGCTGTCCGTCGAAGCCGTTGAGGGCGATGACGAAGGGCAGGCCGCTGTTCTCGAAGTAGTCGACGGCGGGGAAGCAGTCGGCGAGGCGGCGGGTGTCCACGAGGACGACGGCGCCGATGGCGCCGCGGACCAGGTCGTCCCACATGAACCAGAAACGGTCCTGGCCCGGCGTACCGAAGAGATAGAGGATGAGATCGTCATCCAGGGTGATACGGCCGAAATCCATCGCCACGGTCGTCGTGGTCTTGTCCTGAACGTGGCTCAGGTCGTCGATCCCCGCCGAAGCGGAGGTCATGACGGCTTCGGTCCGCAGCGGACTGATTTCCGAGACCGCGCCGACGAACGTGGTCTTGCCCACGCCGAAGCCGCCCGCCACCACGATCTTCGCGGAGGTGGTGGAGCGGCCGGTGCCGCCACCGGCGACGCCCCCGCTAGAGCTTCCGAAGTCCACTGAGCACCCTTTCGAGCAGTGTCACATCCGGCGTACCGCCGGACTCCCCGCCGCCGCCCGGCTGGTGGATCGCCACCATGCCGGCCTCCGCCAGGTCCGCGACGAGAATGCGCGCCACACCGAGCGGCATGTTCAGCAGCGCCGAGACCTCTGCCACCGACTTCACCTCGCGGCACAGGTGGCAGATCCGCTGGTGCTCGGGGAGCAGGCTCCCCATCACGGCCGGGTCGGCCGTGGAGCTGACCAGCGCCTCGATGGCGAGCTGGTAGCGCGGCCGGGTGCGGCCGCCGGTCATCGCGTAGGGGCGGATCAGCGGCTCTTCGCCTTCACTCCCGTACGGCGCGTGATGAGAGGCACCGTACGGGCCGGGCGAGGCGGGCGGGGTCATGAATCCTCCGGACAGGACAGCAGGACTGGCAATAATGCCGTCGAGCGCGGGCCGGTGGGGGGTTTTCGGCCGTACGGTCGGACGGGATCAGCAGGAAACATCGGTCAGTTCAGCAGGCTGCCCTGGAGCTCGGCGCGGAGGTCCGGGGTGAGGACGTTGCCCGCGCGGTCGACGAGGAGGGCCATCTCGTAGCCGACGAGGCCGATGTCGCACTCGGGGTGCGCCAGCACGGCCAGGGAGGAGCCGTCGGAGATGGACATGATGAAGAGGAAGCCGCGTTCCATCTCCACCACGGTCTGGTTGACGGCGCCGCCTTCGAAGATGCGGGAGGCTCCGGCGGTCAGCGAGGTCAGGCCGGAGGCGACGGCCGCCAGCTGGTCGGCGCGGTCCCTCGGGAACCCTTCGGACATCGCCAGAAGGAGTCCGTCGGCGGAGACCACGACGGTGTGGGACACCCCTGGGGTGTTCTCCACGAAACTGGTGATCAACCAGTTCAGGTTCTGCGCCGCCTGGCTCATCGGACTCAACTAACGCTCCTGCTGGTAAGTGGTCGGGTCAACGGTGTGGTTGCCCGTGGTCGAGGTGTTGCCGGCCTGACGCCCCTGCTGGATGCCCCGGCGGAGGTTGGTCAGACGGCCGCGCACGTCGTCGGGCGCGCGCGAGACCTGCGGGCCGACCTGCTGGATCGGCTGCGTGGTCTGCGCGGCACCGTCGACGAGGTTCGCCTTGGGGACGCGGCGCGGCAGGCCGGAAGCGGTCTTGCCGCCCGCGGAGGGCTCACGGACCTGCTCGGCCCGGCGCCACGTCTCGTCGTTGGGGGACTGGCGCCAGTTGTCGGCCGGTGCCTGCTGCGGCTGCTGGGCATGAGGCGCCTGGCGGGTCTGCGGGACCGGGCGGGCCTGCGACGGGCGCGTCGGCCGGCCGGCCTGCGGGGCCCGCGGGACCGCGCCGAGCGGGCCGCGCTCCGGGTCCTCCAGGGACTGGCGCGGCTGACGCTTCGGCAGGCCCTGGCCGGCGGAGGCGTCCGGGGTCTGCTCGGGCGCGCCGGCCTGGCCCTCACCGCGGAACCAGTTGGACTCCAGCTCCTCGAACAGCGGCGAGCTGTGCCCGGACTCGCGGAGCGCCGGACGGGCGAACTGACCGGTGGTGCTGGTCAGCGGGTCGTCGTCGAGCTCCGGACGGGCGAACTGCCCCGAGGTGCTGCCGGGCGCCTCGTCGGCGGCCGGGCGGTCGTACTGACCCGAGGTGCTGTTCGGCGCGTCACCCTGCACGGGGCGGGGGAACTGGCCGGACGTGCTGCCCGGTGCCTCGCCGAGGGCGGGGCGGTCGTACTGACCGGACGTGCTGTTCGGGGCGTCGCCCTGCACGGGGCGGGCGAACTGGCCCGACGTGCTGTTCGGCGCGTCACCGCGCTGCGGCTGCTCGAACCCGTCCGCGGCGCCCCGGGGCTCGGGAGCCGACCCGATCGCCGGGAACTGGGCGGTGTCGCCCGGCCCGGCGCTCGGCAGCGCGGGGCGCGACGCCGGGAACTGCCCGGTGCCCTCGACGTCCTCGTGGCCGCGCGGGCTGTCCTGCGCGGAGCGCGGGGAACCGCCGTCGCCCATCGGCCAGTCGTCCACGGGCGCGGCGGGCGCCTGAGGCGTCTTCGGGGCCTTCGGAGCCTTCGGCGCGGCAGGAGCCTGCTCGCTGCCCCAGCTCGGGGCCTGGCGGGCCGGAAGCTCACCGGCGCCGTTGCCACGGCCGGGCTGACCGCCCTGACCGGGCTTGCCGGGCTGCTGCTGACGGCCGCGGCCGCCGCCCTTGCCCGCCTGGGGCGGGGGCGGCACGGCGGCGGGGCCGCCGTTGCCACGGGTCGGCAGCGTGGGGCGGCCGCCGGCGCCCTGGGCGGGCGCACGGTCGCCACCGCCGCGCGGCGTGGTGTCGAAGAGGCTGCCCGCGGCGGGGTTGGCACCGCCGCCGGGCGCCGGGGCCGGACGCGTCGGCAGGCCGCTGTCGGTCGTACCGCCCTGGCGCGGGGGCAGTGCGGGGCGCTGCTGGCCGCCGCCGGCCGGCACCTGACGGCGCGGCGCGGAGCCCGCGGCGCCGGGGTTGCCGGCGGGGACGCCGGGCGCACCGGTGCCGCCGGCCGGGGGCACGGCGCCCGGCATCGGCTTCTTGCCGCCCTGGGCGACGTCCACCGGCAGCATGACGAGCGCGGTCGTACCGCCCGAGTCGGACGGACGGAGCTGGATGCGGATGCCGTGTCGCAGGGACAGGCGGCCGACCACGAACAGACCCATGCGGCGCGAGACCGAGACGTCCACGGTGGGCGGGCTGGCGAGCCGCTCGTTGATGGCGGCCAGGTCCTCCTGGGAGAGACCGATGCCGGTGTCGTGGATCTCGACCAGCACCCGCCCGTCGGGCAGCGCGTGACCGGTGACCTTGACCTTGGTCTGCGGCGAGGAGAACGAGGTCGCGTTCTCCAGCAGCTCGGCGAGGAGGTGCACGAGGTCGTTGACGACGCGGCCGGCGACCTCGGTCGGCGGCACACCGCTCAGCTCGATGCGCTCGTACTGCTCCACCTCGGACGCGGCGGCACGGAGCACGTCGACGAGCGGGACGGGGCGGGTCCACCGGCGGCCCGGCTCCTCGCCCGCGAGGACGAGGAGGTTTTCGCCGTTACGGCGCATGCGGGTCGCGAGGTGGTCGAGCTTGAAGAGCGAGGACAGCTGGTCCGGGTCGGCCTCGCGGCTCTCGAGCTCGGAGATGAGCGAGAGCTGACGCTGGATGAGGCCCTGGCTCCGGCGCGAGAGGTTGGTGAACATCGCGTTGACGTTGCCCCGCAGAAGGGCCTGCTCGGCGGCGAGGCGGACGGCCTCGCGGTGCACGTCGTCGAAGGCCGCGGCCACCTTGCCGATCTCGTCGCGGCTGTGCACGCCGACGGACTCCACGGACGTGTCGACGTCCTGCGGGTCGGTCTCGGACAGCTGCTTGACGAGCTCGGGCAGACGGTCCTGGGCGACGCGCTGGGCGGTGTCCTGCAGACGGCGCAGGGAGCGCACCATGGAGCGGGCCACGACGAAGGCGCCGACGAGCGAGATGCCGAGAACGAGGATGATCAGAACACCGTTGAGGATGGCGTCCTGCTGGGCGTCCTCACGCAGCTCGAGCGCCTTCTGCTCCATCTGGGAGAGCAGGGTCTGCTCGATCTTGGACATCTCACCGAGCTTGACCGAGGCCTGGTCGTACCAGTCGACGTACGACTTCGGCTCGTTCTTGATGCCGTCCTGCTTGTTGAGGACGCGGTCGGTGTAGGTCTTGGTGGTGGTGATGTCGGCGTTGCCGCCGGTGATCGCCTGCAGCAGCTGCTGGGAGTCGCCGCCGCGGATGGCGAGGAAGCGCCGGATCGCCTCGGTCTCCGCTTCGTACGCCTCGCGACCGTACTGCTGGTCGTTGCCCGAGAGGTACGGGCCCTTCTTGTTGGCGAGCGCGGCACTGATCACGGCGCGCTGGATGGAGGCGTACTCCTTGGCGGCGGAGAACGTCGCCAGCGCGCGCGTGCTGGTGATCATCTCGGGGTTGCTGGTCGCCTGCGCCATGTCCTGGGACAGCGAGAGCAGCGAGTTGATCAGACCGTCGTAGTTGTTGACGGTCCGCGCGATGTACTCGGGCTCGTTCTGGTAGGCGTTCTTCCGGACGTCCTGGATCTTCTTCAGCTGACGGCTGATGTCGACCAGGGTGGTCGTCACGCCGACCATCGTCGGGTCGGTCGGCTTCACGTTCTGGGTCGTGCCCGTGAAGGCCTGGATCGCCTGGTCGGTCTTCTCGCGCGAGGCGATGACGGGGTCGGCGTTGGAGTTGCCGTTGGAGATCGGGCCGGCGGACTTGTCCCGCTCCTCCTGGAGCGCGTTGGCCAGCAGGGTCGCGCGACCGGTCATCTCCGTGAGGAGCTTCATGTGGTCGAGCTGCTCGACGTTGTTGAGCGCGTCGTTGATGCGCAGGCCACCCAGGGTCGTCGCGGCGACGACGGGCAGGGCCAGCAGGGATACCAGTCGGGTGCTGATGCGCCAGTTGCGCAGGGCTATTCGTGAGCCGGGCCCACTGGGCAGCTTGTCCTTGGCGGCCTTGTCCTTGGCCTTGGCCTTCGCCTTTGACGTGGCCTGCGGGCGGTCGGCGGAACCGTCGCCCGCCGGCCCTTCGGCGGGCGTGCCGCGGTCGTTCGCACCGCGCGGCTCCGGCTCCGCCGCAGCGCTGCCATCCCTCTTGAAACGTCCCTGCACTAGCGTCGCAACCTCTGGACCAGGCGCCCCGCCGGTCGAAGGCGGGACGGTGTCGAGTCGTGGGGGGACCGCGGTTGCCCCCTGGCGGTCCGTGGAATTCCAGCACAGTGCCAGATCTCCAACAAGGCCGGTGCACCCCACCCGCACGGGCATCACGCTCAGTGCCGGAAATCGTCACGGGGCGTAGAGGACCAGGGCCTTTATAAGGGGCATACGGGGGCAAGTTCACCGACCCTCAAGGAGGGTCGTCCGGTGTCCCAGATTCCATGATCAGGAGCGGAACGTCAGGTTCAGCCCTGCAATGTCCGTTTCGTGAAAGCCGGAACGCTGCCCGCTATGCGGCATTTTTCAGCTCTCTCGTGAGCAAACTCACAAGCAAGTCAGGACTTCTCCCGCGGACGCGTGGGGATAGGCGCGCCTAGCCTGTTCCTTTACGCAGGCCGCGAGAACACCCCCGGCGCCCCCGGCGCACCCCGAGACCGCGAGGCAGTAAGAGATGACCGGCACGACGAAGCTGACGTCCCGCAAGGCGACCCCGAAGGCGAACCGGAAGACCGCCAACCCGCGCCGCACGACGCTCGTCCACCTCGAGGACAGCGCCTCCCTGCGGATCGCCGAGGCCGTCGCCCACGCCGCCGAGCTGCCGCAGGTCACCGCGAACCCGCGCCGCACGGTGCTGATGACGGCGCCGGTCGTCGTCATTCCCCAGGACTGAGCCCACCGGGGCCACGGCCCTCAGGCAGAGCCTTCCGGGGCCGAGGCTCCCCGGGGCCGAGCCCTGCGGGGCCGAGGTCCCCTGGACGTCCTCCCGCCGGACGCGCCCCGCTGCCGCGGGGCCGTCCCGGATCCGTCGCGCACGGGCGGCCGACGGCCCCCGCGATAGCCTGGGGTGTCAGACTCCGGCCGGATCAGATAAGGGGCAAAAGCTTCCCGTGCGCATCGCCAGGTTCTCCATCGACGGCAACGTCGGCTACGGCGTCGTGGAGGGGGATGCCGCCACAGAAGGCGGCCCCGTCCTCGACATCATCAAGGGCATCCCCTACGGCGACTTCGAGCGCTCCGGGACGAAGGTCCCGCTGGCCAAGGTCCGCCTGCTCCCGCCCGTCCTGCCCAGCAAGGTCGTGGCCATCGGCCGTAACTACGCCGAGCACGCCGCGGAGCTGGGCAACGAGGTCGGCGACCTGCCCGTGACCTTCCTCAAGCCCTCCACCTCGGTGGTCGGCCCGGGCGGCGCCGTCGAGTACCCCTCCTTCTCCAGCGAGCTGCACCACGAGGCGGAGCTCGCCGTCGTCATCGGCCGCATGTGCCGCGAGGTCCCCCGCGAGCGCGTCAAGGACGTCATCCTCGGCTACACCTGCGCCAACGACGTCACCGCCCGCGACGCCCAGCAGCGCGAGAAGCAGTGGGCCCGCGCCAAGGGCTTCGACACTTCCTGCCCGCTCGGCCCCTGGATCGAGACCGAGCTGGACCCGAGCGACCTCGGGATCATGTGCACGGTCAACGGCGAGCAGCGCCAGCTCGGCCGCACCGCCGACATGGTGCGCTCCGTCGAGGACCTGATCGTCCACATCACCGAGGCCATGACGCTGCTCCCCGGCGACGTCGTCCTCACCGGCACCCCGGCCGGGGTCGGACCCCTGAACGTCGGCGACGAGGTCGCCGTCACCATCGAAGGCATCGGCACTCTCACCAACAAGGTGATCAAGCGTGACTAACGCGACCGTCCGCGTACGTTTCTGTCCCTCGCCGACCGGCAACCCCCACGTGGGTCTGGTCCGCACCGCCCTGTTCAACTGGGCGTTCGCCCGCCACCACGGCGGCACCCTGGTCTTCCGCATCGAGGACACCGACGCGGCGCGCGACTCGGAGGAGTCGTACCAGCAGCTGCTCGACTCGATGCGCTGGCTGGGCTTCGACTGGGACGAGGGCCCGGAGATCGGCGGCCCCCACGCGCCGTACCGCCAGTCGCAACGCATGGACATCTACAAGGACGTCGCGCAGAAGCTCCTGGACGGCGGCTACGCCTACCGCTGCTACTGCACCGCCGAGGAGCTCGACGAGCGCCGCGAGGCCGCCCGCGCCGCCGGCCGTCCCTCCGGTTACGACGGCAAGTGCCGCGTCGTCACGCCCGAGCAGCAGACGGCGTACGAGGCCGAGGGCCGCGCCTCCATCGTCCGCTTCCGGATGCCCGACGAGGCCATCACCTTCACCGACATCGTCCGCGGCGAACTGACCTTCACCCCGGAGAACGTGCCGGACTACGGCATCGTCCGGGCCAACGGCGCGCCGCTGTACACGCTCGTCAACCCCGTCGACGACGCGCTGATGGAGATCACCCACGTCCTGCGCGGCGAGGACCTGCTCTCCTCCACCCCGCGGCAGATCGCCCTGTACAAGGCGCTGATCGAGCTGGGCGTCGCCAAGGCCGTCCCCGAGTTCGGCCACCTGCCGTACGTGATGGGCGAGGGCAACAAGAAGCTCTCCAAGCGCGACCCGCAGGCCTCCCTGAACCTCTACCGGGAGCGCGGCTTCCTCCCGGAGGGCCTGCTGAACTACCTGTCGCTGCTCGGCTGGTCGCTCTCCGCCGACCAGGACATCTTCTCGATGGAGGAGATGGTCGCGGCGTTCGACATCAAGGACGTCAACGCCAACCCGGCCCGCTTCGACCTCAAGAAGGCCGAGGCGATCAACGCCGACCACATCCGGCGCCTGGACGTGAAGGCCTTCGCCGAGGCCTGCGAGCCCTGGCTGCGGGCCCCGCACGCCCCGTGGGCGCCCGAGGCCTTCGACCGGGCCGCGTGGGAGGCCATCGCCCCGCACGCCCAGACTCGCCTCACGGTCCTCTCCGACATCACCGCCAACGTCGACTTCCTCTTCCTGGAGGAGCCGGCCGAGGACGAGGCGTCCTGGGCCAAGGCGATGAAGGAGGGCTCGGACGGCCTGCTGCGCACCGCCCGCGAGAAGCTGGCGGCCGCCGACTGGAACGCCGAGGCCATCAAGGCCGCCGTCGTCGCGGCGGGCGAGGAGCACGGCCTGAAGCTGGGCAAGGCCCAGGCGCCGGTCCGGGTCGCGGTCACCGGCCGTACGGTCGGCCTGCCGCTGTTCGAGTCGCTGGAGGTCCTCGGGCGCGAGCGCACGCTTACCCGCGTCGACGCCGCCCTGGCGAAGCTCGCCGCCTGACGCGTGGCGCTCCCTGCCTGACACAGGCCCTCAGCGTCCGACACAGGCCCTCAACGCCTGACGCACGGCCCTCAGTGCCTGACGCACGGCCCTCACGGGGCCCGGCAGCCCCTCCGGGAGCGGCCGGGCCCCGTTCGCGCTCGCGCGCGGGCATCTATCGATTTTGGCGCCCCGTCCTCCTTCGGGTAATGTTCTTCCTGCGCCGCCCGAGAGGGCCGAGAGGCCGGAGCGGAGGGCGCAAGCCGGACAAGCCCCCCTGGTAGGGGTGGAGTTACGGTGGGGTATGGTGTAATTGGCAGCACGAGTGATTCTGGTTCACTTAGTCTAGGTTCGAGTCCTGGTACCCCAGCAAGAGAAATTCTTCGCCGAAATTCTCTCGCAAAACTACTGATAAAGTAGGAAGCGCGCGAAAGCGCAAAAGCGAAGTGCAAGCCCCCGTTGTGTAGCGGCCTAGCACGCCGCCCTCTCAAGGCGGTAGCGCCGGTTCGAATCCGGTCGGGGGTA
>NZ_JBPQTS010000155.1:0-17623 GCF_051386455.1 Streptomyces sp. URMC 124 | reverse complement strand
CCCCCCCCCCCCCCCCCCCCCCCCCCCCCCCCCCCCCCCCCCCCCCCCCCCCCGGGGTACGGAAATGGCCCGGGACCATCAGGCGGAAATGCCGTCGATCCGGGCCATCGCGTCCTCCGCGCCGAATGCCTCGAGGTAAGGCAGCCAGCGCGGATCCCTATGGCCCGTGCCGATGATGCGCCAGGCCAGCCCGGACGGCGGCGCGGGCTGGTGGCGCAGCCGCCACCCCAGCTCGGCGACGTGCCGGTCGGCCTTGACGTGATTGCAGCGGCGGCAGGCGGCCACCACGTTCTCCCAGGCGTGCTGGCCGCCGCGGCTGCGCGGGACCACGTGATCGACGCTGGTTGCGACGCCACCGCAGTACGCGCAGCGCCCGCCGTCACGGGCGAAGAGGGCACGGCGGGTGAGCGGGACGGGCCCCCGAAAGGGCACGCGCACGAACCGCTTGAGGCGGACGACGCTGGGAGCAGGGATGGTGCAAGTCGCACTGTGCATGTAGGCGCCGGTGTCCTCGAGGCTGACGGCCTTCTCATTGAGGACGAGTATGAGCGCGCGGCGGAGCGGTACGACGCCGAGCGGCTCGTACGACGCGTTGAGGACCAGGACGTGCGGCACGGGTGCCTCCTTGTACGCCGGCGGCGCGTGGCTCGCGCCGGGACGATCTCCTGCAAGTGTCCCCCGGCCCCTGGTCGGAGCGCCACCATGACCGGGTAACGGGTCACGGGTGTTTTGGAACACATCCTGTTCATCCCCCGCTCAAGACCCGTCGCATCTCGAACACAGCAACGGAGGATCACCTCTGCCCCGATAGTGTGGTGAGTCCGCCCGCCCGCACCCCGGGCCGGCGTCCTACACGAAGGGTTCCTGCAGTGTTCTGGTCCGCTGCCCTGGCCGCAGAAGACGCGACGCCCCGTCCTGTCTCTCTCGACGAGGCACAACGGACGGCGAACGACGCCGCCGGCTGGGTCGAGGAGAACTGGTCCGTCTGGCTCAGCAACGGCCTGCGCATCATCCTGATCGTCGTGATCGCGGTGGTGATGCGCTCCCTGATCCGGCGCGCCATCACCAAGCTCATAGCGCGCATGAACCGCACGGCCTCGGCCGTCGACGGCACGGCGCTCGGGGGCCTGCTCGTCAACGCCGAGCGGCGGCGGCAGCGCTCGGAGGCCATCGGCTCCGTGCTGCGCAGCGTCGCCTCGTTCCTGATCATGGGGACGGCCGCGCTGACCGTGCTGTCGGTGCTGAAGATCAATCTGGCCCCGCTGCTGGCGAGCGCCGGCGTGGCGGGCGTCGCCATCGGTTTCGGCGCCCGCAACCTCGTCACCGACTTCCTCTCGGGCGTCTTCATGATCCTGGAGGACCAGTACGGCGTCGGCGACACCATCGACGCCGGGGTCGCCTCCGGCGAGGTGATCGAGGTGGGCCTGCGCGTGACGAAGCTGCGCGGCACGGACGGCGAGATCTGGTACGTGCGCAACGGCGAGGTCAAGCGCATCGGCAACCTGAGCCAGGGCTGGGCCACGGCCGGCGTCGACGTCCAGATCCGCTCGGACGAGGACCTGGACCGGGTCCGCGAGATCATCACCCGCACGGGCGAGGACATGCAGAAGTCCGAGCCGTGGACCGAGCGCCTGTGGGAGCCCGTCGAGGTCCTCGGCCTGAGCGCCGTCTACCTCGACTCGGTGGTCATCCGGGTGTCCGCCAAGACCATGCCGGGCAAGGCGCTCGGCGTCGAGCGCGAGCTGCGCTGGCGCATCAAGCGGGCGCTGGACGCGGAGGGCATCCGCATCGTCGGCCGCCCGCAGGAGGCGAACCTGGAGACCGACGGGGCCGACCCGGCGGCGGCCGTGGCCGCGCCGTCCGCCCTGGCGAACCCGGCGTCCCCGCAGTCCCAGGCCACGACGCCGATACCGCCCGCGCCCGTGGTGCCGGGCGCGACGGGCGCGACCCTGGGCAAGTGACGGCGGGACGACGCCGTACGGGCCCGGCGGCCCTGCCGCCGGGCCGCACGCCCTGCCCGCGGGCCTACCCGCGCTCGACCTTGCCGAGGAAGTCGTCCAGGTTCACGAGCATGCGGGAGATCCTCTCCTCCACGCTCAGCGTCTCCTTGTAGCGCATCGCCATCTGCGGGACCTTCTTGCCACGCACGTAGAGCGAACAGGCCAGGTCCGCGCACATGTACGCGCCGACCGTATTGCCCTCGCGCCCGGCCGGGCCGACCCGCCGGGCGGCGAGCAGGGAGACGCCGGAGCCCGGGTGCGCGGTCAGGCACAGCGAGCACATCGTGGACTTCGCCATGCTCCGCGGCCCGCCCTGCGGCACCCGCAGGGTCACGCCGACCGGCTTCCCCTCGCGCTCGGCGACGACGTAGCCGCGGTCCGGCGCCCCCGGATCCCGCCATCCCAGGAAGTCGAGGTCCTCCCAGGGGAGTTCCGAGAGGTTGCGCGGGAGGGCGATCCGGCGCGCCTCTCCCTTGGAGCAGTTGATGAAGGACGCGCGTATGTCGTTGTCGGCGAGCGGGTGCATGGTCAGGGAAATTAACAGCGTTCGGGCGATTCGTCGCCCGAATTTCGGGGCGGGGCGCCCGGCGGGGGCCGGCGGGGGTGATTGACGCCCGCGCGGTGGGCTCCTAGCCTCTGCAACAGTGGGTAGGAAAGTTTCCTAACAGTTGAGGGGGCGTGATGGCCGGGACCCCGGGGACGCCGCGCGTGCTGCGCGCCATGAACGACCGGGCCGCCCTCGACCTCCTCGTCGCGCACGGCCCCCTCACCCGCACCCGCCTCGGCGAGCTGACCGGACTGTCCAAGCCCACCGCCTCCCAGCTGCTCGCCCGCCTGGAGGCCGCCGGCCTGGTGCGCCGCACCGGCAGCGTCACCGGGCGGCCCGGGCCCAGCGCGCAGCTCTACGAGATCGAGCCGGGCATCGCGCACGTCGCCGCGCTGACCGCCGGCCCCGACGGCGTCACCGCGCTCGTCGCGGACATCGCCGGCACGGTCGTGGGCGAGCACCACGCGCCCGCTGAGCGGGGCGACGACGGGGCGGCGGAGCTCGTCGCCCGGGCCGTCGACGGCGCCCTCGCCGCCGCCGGGCTCGGCCGCGACGCACTGCACCGCACCGTCATCGGCACCCCCGGCGCCCTCGACCCGCGCACCGGCCTCCTGCGCTACGCCCCGCACCTGCCGCACTGGCGCTCCCCCGCCCTGCTCGACGAGCTCGCCGAGGCCCTCGGCACGCCCGTCGTCGTCGAGAACGACGTCAACCTGGCCGCCGTCGCCGAACAGCACGAGGGCGCGGCCCGGGGCTGCGGGAACTACGTCCTGCTGTGGGCGGACGAAGGGGTCGGCGCCGCCGTCGTCCTGGGCGGCACGCTGCTGCGCGGCGCCACCGGCGGCGCCGGCGAGATCGGCTACATGCCGCTGCCGGGCGCGCCGCTCGCGCGCGGCGGGGACGACGCCACGGCGGGCCCGGACGGCGGTGGCGGCTTCCAGATGCTCGTCGCCGCGCCGGCCGTCGTCGAGCTCGCCCGCGCCCACGGCATCGAGGCCCGTACGGCGTCCGAGGCGCTTGCCCGCGCGGCGGCGCGGCCGGGCGCGGGCGACGACGTCCACGCCGAGCTGGGCAGGCGGCTGGCCGTCGGGCTCGCGGCGGTCGTCGCCGTGGTCGACCCCGAACTGGTGGTGCTCTCCGGCGCGGTGTGCCGGGCGGGCGGCGAGCGGCTGCGCGCCATGGTGGAGGCCGAGCTCACCGGGCTGGCCCTGCCCCGGCCGCAGCTGCGGCTGAGCGCGGTGGAGGGCCGCCCGGTCCTGGCGGGGGCGCTGCGGACCGTACTCGCGGCGGCGCGGGAGGCCGTGTTCGACACGGCGTGACCGCTCGCCGCTCCGGCTCGGCAACAGCGAAGGAGTCAAGGTTGAAGCTCGCAGTAGTGGGTGGCGGATCCACCTACACCCCCGAACTCGTCGACGGTTTCGCCCGGTTGCACGCCACGCTGCCGGTGACGGAGCTCGTCCTGATCGACCCGGACGCCGAGCGGCTGGAGCTGCTGGGCCCGCTGGCGCGGCGGATCCTCGCCCGGCAGGGCCACCCCGGCCGCGTCACCTGGACCGCGGACCTTGACGCGGGTCTGGAGGGCGCGGACGCCGTGCTGCTCCAGTTGCGCGTGGGCGGCCAGGCGGCCCGCCGGCAGGACGAGACGTGGCCGCTGGAGTGCGGCTGCGTCGGCCAGGAGACCACCGGGGCGGGCGGGCTCGCCAAGGCGCTGCGTACGGTCCCGGTGGTGCTGGACATCGCCGAGCGCGTGCGGCGGCGCAGCCCGGGCGCCTGGATCGTGGACTTCACCAATCCGGTGGGCATCGTGACGCGGGCGCTGCTGGCGGCCGGGCACCGGGCGGTGGGCCTGTGCAACGTGGCCATCGGCTTCCAGCGGAAGTTCGCCGGGCTGCTGGGGGTCGCCCCGGAGGAGGTGGCGCTGGAGCACGTGGGCCTCAACCACCTCACCTGGGAGCGGTCGGTGACCGTCGGCGTCGAGGACGTCCTGCCGCGGCTGATCGCCGAGCACGGCGACGCCGTCGCGGCCGATCTGCGCATGCCGCGCTCGGTGCTGGAGCGCCTCGGCGTCGTCCCCTCCTACTACCTGCGCTACTTCTACGGGCACGACGAGGTCGTGCGGGAGCTGCGCACCAAGCCCTCGCGGGCGGCCGAGGTGGCGGCGATGGAGCGGGAGTTGCTGACGATGTACGCCGATCCCGCGCTCGACGAGAAGCCCGCGCTGCTGGCGAAGCGCGGTGGCGCGTTCTATTCGGAGGCGGCGGTCGCCCTGACCGCGTCGCTGCTGCGGGACACCGGGGACGTCCAGGTCGTCAACACCCTCAACAACGGCACCCTGCCCTTCCTGCCCGACGACGCGGTGATCGAGGTGCCCGCGGCGGTGGACGCCAGGGGCGCCCGCCCCTTGCCCGTACGCCCGCTGGAGCCGCTGTACGCCGGGCTGGTCGCGAACGTCACGGCGTACGAGCACCTGGCGCTGGAGGCGGCGCTCGAAGGGGGCCGGGACCGGGTCTTCCGGGCGCTCCTCGCGCACCCGCTGATCGGGCAGGTCGACCACGCCGACCGGTTGACCGACGCCCTCCTCGCGCACAACCGGAAGCACCTCGCGTGGGCGTGAGCGGCGCGCTGCTCGCCGTGGACGCGGGCAACAGCAAGACCGACGTGGTGCTGGCGGGCCCGGACGGCCGCGTGCTCGGGGCGGCGCGCGGCGGGGGGTTCCAGCCGGTGCGGGAAGGCGTGCGGCAGGCGGTGGACGGTCTCGCGGCGCTCGTGGAGCGGGCCGTCGCCGCCGCGGGCCCGGCCGCACCGCCGTACGCGGCGCACGTCAGCGCGTGCCTGGCCAACTGCGACCTGCCGGTGGAGGAGGAGCGGCTGACCGCGGAGATCGCCGCCCGCGGCTGGGGGCGTACGGTCGCCGTCGCCAACGACACCTTCGCGCTGCTGCGGGCGGGCCTGCCCGACGGGGGCGAGCCGGTGGGCGTGGCGGTGGTGTGCGGGGCGGGCACCAACTGCGCGGGGCTCGGGCCGGGCGGCCGCACCGCGCGCTTCCCCGCGATCGGGCGGCTCTCCGGCGACTGGGGCGGCGGCGCGTGTCTGGCGGAGGAGGCCCTCTGGGCGGCGGCCCGGGCCGCCGACGGCCGCGGCGCGCCGACCGCGCTGGCCCGGGCGCTGCCCGCGCACTTCGGGCTGGACGGCATGCCCGCGCTCATCGAGGCGCTGCACCTGGGCCGGGTGGCGGCGGAGCGGCGGTACGAGCTCGTACCGGTGCTGTTCGCGGTGGCGGCCGGGGGCGATCCGGTCGCCCGCGCCCTCGTGACCCGGCAGGCCGAGGAGATCGTCGTCATGGCCGCGGTCGCCCTGGAGCGGCTGGGGCTGCTGGGGGCCGAGGTGCCGGTGGTGCTGGGCGGCGGGGTGCTCGCGGCCCGGCACCCGCTGCTGCACGAGCAGGTGGTGGCGCTGCTGGCCGGGCGGGCGCCGCTGGCGGTGCCGGTGGTGGTCACGGCGCCGCCGGTGCTGGGTGCGGCGCTGCTGGCGCTGGACCGCGCGGGAGTTCCGGCGGCGGCTCACGCCCGGCTGCGGGCGCACTACGCGGGAAGGTAGGGCGGGCGGAGTCCGTTTGGCTCCTGTTTCCGGTGGGGCGACCGGTATCGCGGAATCTGTCATTCCCTGGCCGGAATCCGCGATACCGCCGCCTTCTTCACGTCATGTTCACATCGTGAGAGGCATCACCGCAGCCCACCCGCGACCGGAAGATCTTTCGCAGGGACCCCCGTGGCGGCCAAAGTTTCCTGACTTGGCGTCAACAAAGCCATGAGTCAGTAATTTCTCCCACGGCATTCGTTGACCATTCATTTACCTAATGTCCCAAAATCGGCCAACCGTTTTCTGACCCCTCCCCGGTCATGCGAGGCTCCGCCCGCACGGATTGATCACGAAATACAACAAGCAACCGCCATCAAAAGGGATTTACGGCTGCATTCGTGACAACTTCCGCTACTGATCGTCCATTCCGCGCCTTGTCGGCGCGCAATACGAGGGGGAACGACCCATGTCGTCCAACGTCAGCCGACGCGTCGTGCTCAGAGGAACCGCCGCTGCCGCCGCCGGTGTGGCGCTGCTCGCCACCGGCGCTCAGGCAGCCGACCACGCCGGGCACACCACCACCGAGGACCACACCGGTCACGGCGGCCACGGCACCGGCCTCGCTGCGTTCGACGAGGTCTACAAGGGCCGCCGCATCGTGGGCAAGCCGGTGACGGAGGGCCACCACGCCGCCCACGGCGGCTTCGCCGTCACGATCGACGGCCGGGACCTGCACATCATGCGCAACGGTGACGGCACCTGGATCAGCGTCATCAACCACTACGAGGTCTTCGCCGAGCCGCTGTCGCTCACCCGCGCCGCCGTCGACAAGCTCCGGGGCGCCCAGCTCGTCCCGATCGCGATGTAACCGGCCACTGCCGCACCCCACCGACCCACACTTCCCACTCACGAGGACACGAACCCCATGGCAGTGCGCAAGAACCAGGCGAACCTGACCGCCACCGAGAAGCGCAACTTCGTCAACGCCGTGCTCGAGCTCAAGCGCAAGGGCGGCTACGACAGCTTCGTGCAGACGCACGACCAGTTCATCATGAGCGACCGCGACGACAGCGACCGCGTCGGCCACCGCTCCCCCTCCTTCCTGCCCTGGCACCGCCGCTTCCTGATCCAGTTCGAGCAGGAGCTGCAGAAGATCGACTCCTCGGTCACGCTCCCCTACTGGGACTGGACCGTGGACCGCACGGTCAACGCCTCGATCTTCGGCGCCGACTTCATGGGCGGCAACGGCCGCAGCCGTGACGCGCAGGTCATGACCGGCCCCTTCGCCTACTCCGGGGGCAAGTGGCCCATCACCGTCGGCGCCGACGACCGGCCCTTCCTGCAGCGCGAGATGGGCGCCTCGGGCGCGCTGCCCACGCGGGCCCAGGTCGACGCGGTCCTCGCCATGCCCGTCTACGACACGGCGCCGTGGAACAGCCTCTCCGAGGGCGGCTTCCGCAACTACCTCGAGGGCTGGCGCGGCGCGGGCCGCGTGCACAACAACGTCCACGTGTGGATGGGCGGCCACATGTCCAGCGGCGTCTCCCCCAACGACCCGGTCTTCTGGCTGCACCACTGCTTCATCGACAAGCTGTGGTCCGACTGGCAGCGCATGCACCCGGCCTCGGGCTACCTGCCGGCCGCCGGCACCGCCAACGTCGTGGACCTCAACGACACCATGCGTCCGTGGAACAACGTCACCCCGGCGCAGATGCTCGACCACAGCTCGTACTACACGTACGCGTAAGGCACGGCACGCGACGGGCGCACGCGCCGGCCGGCCCGGTGCGGGGAACCGCGCCGGGCCGGCGCGGCGTGATGGGGAACGAGGGCCGGCACGGGCCCCGGTGGAGATCGCGATCCGAACAAGATCGCGCCGACCCCGGTGTTTTTGTCAGTCCTTGCGGCCATACTGCTGGCCGGGCACCTGTTCCCGCCGCGCCGGGCAACGGGCCGCCCTCAGCGACCGAGGGGGAGGTCACGTGTCACAGCCGCAGCCGGCCGGCGGGCCGCGAGGAGCGCCCGGCCGCAGCGCCTCCGGCCCGGCCTGGCGCGAGGCCCTCGACCGCGCGCGGGCCGCGGCGACCACCGAGCCCGGCAGACTGCGGGTCATCGGCGCCGTGCTGGCCGTGGCCCTCGTCGCCTTCGGTGCCGTCACCGCCTGGCAGGTCACCTCCAGATCGGCCGCGGCCGACTCCGTCGTCCGCACCAGCCAGCCGCTCAGCGCCGACGCCGCCGACATCTACCGCTCCCTCGCCGACGCCGACACCACCGCGGCGAGCGGCTTCCTCGCAGGCGGCCAGGAGCCGCGCGCGGTCCGGCAGCGCTACGAGAAGGACATCGCCCTCGCCTCCCGGCTGCTGGTCAAGGCCGCCGCCAACGCCGAGGGTTCGGCCACCGCCCGCGCCCGCATCGCCACCCTCAACGAGGGACTCCCCCGCTACACCGGCCTCGTGGAGGCCGCGCGCGCCAACAACCGCCAGGGCCTGCCGCTCGGCGGCGCCTACCTGCGCTACGCGGGCGACCGGATGCGCGAGGAGCTGCTGCCCGCCGCCCGCGGCCTGTACGAGGCCGAGACGGGCCGCCTCGGCTCCGACTACGACGACGCGAAGTCCTGGCCCTGGGCCGCCCTGGCTCTCGGCGCCGCCGCCCTCGCCGCCCTCGCCTGGGCGCAGCGGCGCAACTACCTCCGGACGAACCGGGTCTTCAACCACGGTCTGCTCGGTGCCACCGCCGCCGCCGTCGTCGTCCTGCTGTGGCTGGTCGTCGGCCACGCCGTCGCCCGCTCGGACCTGGAGGACTCCTCCGCCCACGGCGCCCGCTCCCTGCAGGCGCTCAACGAGGCCCGCATCGGCTCGCTCCAGGCCCGCGGCGACGAGAACCTCGCCATGGTCGCCCGGGGCGCCGTCCTCGGGAAGAACGGCGACGACGCCTACGAGACCGGCTACCGCGACGGCATGGGCCGGCTCGTCGGCGGCAGCCAGGGCCCGGCCCGCGCGGGCTCCCTGCTGGAGCGCGCCCTCGGCCTCGCCGACGACACCGAGGGGCGCGAGCCGGTCGAGGCCGCCGTCAAGGACGTCCGCGAGTGGCAGCAGCGCCACGGCCGGGCCCGGGCGCTCGCCGACGACCGCGGCGACTACGACGACGCGCTGCGCAAGGTGATCGGCGCCAAGGACAGCACCGGTGAGTCCTTCGACCGGGTGGACACCGCACTGCAGCGCGCGCTCACCCACGAGCAGGCCGAGTTCCGGCAGGCGGCCGACGACGGGCGCGGCGCGTTCTCCGGTCTCGCCGCCGGAGCGGCCGTGCTGGCCGTCCTGGGCGCCGCGGGCGCCGTCCTCGGCGTGGGCCGCAGGCTGTCGGAGTACCGGTGAGACGGGTACAGAAGCACGGGCAGGCCGAGCAGGACGAGGAAGGCGAGAAGGACGAGGGGGAGGCGGTGCGCGTGGCAGGAGCCCGGACGTCCCGGAGGCGGAGGCGGCTGCGGATGCGGGCCGGCCCCGCGGCGGTGGCGGCCGCCGTGATCGCCCTGGCCGCGGCGGCCGCGGCCGTGCTGCCCACGGGCGACGCACCCGCGCGGGACCCCCTGCGGGCGGCCGCGCCCGCGGCGCCCGCCCCCGGTGCGGCGGCGCCCGCGCCGTGCACCGACCCCGAGGCGAGCCTGCGGCCCGCGGGCGGAGCCGACGGCCCGGCGGTGCAGCGCATCAAGGCCCGCGGCCGGCTGATCGCGGGCGTCGACCAGAACAGCTACCGCTGGGGCTACCGCAACCCCGCCGACGGCGAGCTCAGCGGCTTCGACATCGACCTCGTCCGGGCCCTCGCCAAGGACATCCTCGGCGACCCCGGCAAGGTCACCTATCTCGCGATCCCCACGAGCCGGCGCATATCCGCCCTGCAGACGGGCAAGGTGGACATCGTCGCCCGCACGATGACCATCACGTGCGACCGGGTCAGGCAAGTGGCGTTCTCCACCGCCTACTTCGAGTCCGGTCAGCAGGTGATGGTCCCCAAGGGGTCACCGGTGACCGCGTTCGACGATTCGCTGAGGGGGAAGAAGGTCTGTACGGCGGAGGGCTCCACGGCCGAGATCAAAGTGCGGGAAGAGCCGCACGGCTCCTCCCTGCTGACGGTCCCCAACCAGCTCGACTGCCTGGTGCGGCTCCAGCTGGGCGAGGTCGACGCCGTGGTCAACGACAGGGCCCTGGCGGCCGGGCAGGCGGCGCAGGACCCCTCCGTGCAGCTCGTCGGAAAGCCGTTCACCACCGAACCGTACGGCGTGGCGATGAACCTCGCGGACACGGACCTGGTACGCCGGGTCAACAAGGTGCTGGAGGACTACCGCGGCGGCGGCGCCGCGAGCCTTTGGATGAAGGCGTACGACAAGTGGCTCGCCGCCGACCTGAAGGGCATCACCGCCCCGCCGGCGCCCAAGTACCGGGACTGACGGCGGGCCGGGGAGCACGGCCGTAACGGACACGCCCGCGGCGCGCGCCGCGGACAGGAGAGAGGGGATCGATGGCGGTCGCGGAGCCCACCGGGCCGGCCTTGACCCGCGAGGAGGTGGACCGTGCGCTGGCCAGGCTCGGCGCGGAGCACGAGGCCGTCGAATCCTCGCTGCTCGCCCTCCAGGACCACGCGGGGCGGCGCCTGCTGGAAGGGGCGGACCTCACCGGCGAGAGCAAGAGCCGGTGGGCGGCCGCCGAGGCCCTCATCGGGCAGCTGTGGGCGTACTTCGACGCCTACACCGCTGCTCTGACCGCCGCCCGCGAGCTGCGCTCCCGCCGCCGCTGGCCCACCCAGGGCGAGCTGTCCGAGCTCACCGAACTGCTGCGCGGCTCCGGGATCACCCTGCCCGGCCACGGCACGTCCGCGCTCGGCACGGCGCTCCTCCCGGCGGGCGCGGCGGGCACCGCGGGCGGGCCCGTGCGGCTCAGCGAGCAGCTGAGCCTGCAGGAGCTGCTCGACCGGATGAACGGCTGGTACGCCCAGGCCCTCGACGTCGTCGTGATCGCCGACGCCGTGTGGTCCGCGCTGCCGGCCCGCATCGACATGCTCGCCGCCGAGCTCGGGCGCACCCGCTCCCTCGCCCACTCGGTGGGCGTCCGTCCCGGCGAGCACCCCTCCGGCGACGACCTGGAGCAGATCACCCGGGAACTGGCCGCGCTGCGGGAGGAAGTGATATCGGATCCGGTCGCCTTCTGGGCGGGCTCCTCGCCCAGCTCGGCGCCGGGCGGCGGCCGCCCGGACACCACCCGCTACGACCGCGCGGCGCGGGCCCTGGAGGACGTCCGCCGGGAGGTCGAGGCCGTGCTGGACGTCCGGCAGGACGCCGAGCGGCGGCTGATGCGCGTACGCGACGTCCTCTCGCGCGCGGACCGGACGCTGCAGGAGGCCCGGCAGGCGCGCGTCGAGGTCCTGTCGAAGATCGCCGCGTCCGTGGTGCCGGCCGTCTCGGGCCCGCCGACGGCCCTCTACGAGCAGCTGGCGGCCGCCGCCGAGCACCGCAGGCACGCCCGCTGGCACCGGCTCTCACCGCTCCTGGAGGGGCTGGAGGAGCGCTCGGAGGAGGAGCTGCTGCGCGCCCGCGAGTCGCTGACGGCGGTGACGGCCCCGCTGGCCGTCCGCGCCGAGCTGCGCGGCCGCCTGGACGCCTACAAGGCGAAGACCGCGCGGCACGGCCTCGCGGAGGACTCCCTGCTCACCGAGCGGTACGACGCGGCGCGGCGCATGCTGTGGAGCGCGCCGTGCGATCTGGTGGCCGCCGAGGCGGCGGTGCTGCGCTATCAGCAGGCGCTGGCCGAGGCGCTGTCGGCGCCGCCGGGCGCCGGGGAACAGCCCGCGGGGTGGAGGGGGGAAGCATGAGCGAGGCGTGTCAGCGGCCGGGGTGCGCCGGTTCGTACGAGGACGTGGGCGGCGGCGAGCTGTACTGCGACACGTGCGGGCTGGCACCGGTCGTGTCACCGAACGGGATGGTCTCCTCCCCCGCCACGGGGGTGGCGGCAGGCGCGCCGGGCGGCGGCCCGGGGGGTGCGAGAGCGGGGTCCGAGGGCTCGCCGGGCGCGGAGGGACCGTCGTCCGGGTCCGCTTCGGGGCGTTCGTCGTCGCGTTCCTCGCGTTCGTCGTCGCGTTCCTCGTCCTCGCGGCGGTCGGTGTCGGGGCGGCTGTCGCGCTCGCTGCCGGGGGCCGGGAGCGCGGGCACGCGGTCGGTGTCGGTGCGCAGCGCGGGTACGGGGCCGTCGTCGTCGGGGCGCGGCAGGCTGGGCGCGGGCCTGGTCAAGGTGCCGGAGGTGCCGCGTCCGGATCCCCGGGCGGCGGTGCTGGAGAATCCGGAGGTGCCCGAGCGCAAGCGGTTCTGCAGCCGCAGCGACTGCGGCGCGCCGGTGGGCCGGGCGCGCGGGGACCGGCCGGGCCGCACGGAGGGCTTCTGCACCAAGTGCGGCCACCCGTACTCCTTCGTGCCCAAGCTCCGCGCCGGCGACGTGGTGCACGGGCAGTACGAGGTGGCGGGCTGCCTGGCGCACGGCGGGCTCGGCTGGATCTACCTGGCCGTCGACCGGGCCGTGTCGGACCGCTGGGTCGTGCTCAAGGGCCTGCTGGACACCGGCGACGAGGACGCCCTGGCGGTGGCGGTCTCCGAGCGGCGTTTCCTCGCCGAGATCGAGCACTCCAACATCGTCCGCATCTACAACTTCGTGGAGCACCTCGACCAGCGCACCGGCAGCCTCGACGGCTACATCGTCATGGAGTACGTGGGCGGAAAGTCGCTGAAGGAGATCGCCAACGAGCGGCGGACCCCGGACGGCCGGCGCGATCCGCTGCCGGTGGAGCAGGCGTGCGCGTACGGCATCGAGGCGCTGGAGGCGCTCGGCCACCTGCACAGCCGCCACCTGCTGTACTGCGACTTCAAGGTCGACAACGCCATCCAGCAGCAGGACCAGCTCAAGCTGATCGACATGGGCGCGGTCCGGCGGATGGACGACGAGGACGGCGCGATCTACGGCACGGTGGGCTATCAGGCCCCCGAGGTCGCCGAAGTGGGCCCGTCGGTCGCCTCCGACCTCTACACGGTGGCCCGCACGCTGGCCGTGCTCACCTTCGACTTCCAGGGCTACACGAACGTCTTCCGCGACCGCCTGCCCGACCCGGACCACATCGAGGTCTTCTCCCGCTACGAGTCCTTCTACCGGCTGCTCGTGCGGGCCACGGACCCCGACCCGGCGCGGCGGTTCGCCTCCGCCGAGGAGATGGCCGACCAGCTGACGGGGGTGCTGCGGGAGGTCGTCGCGCTGCAGACGGGCCGGCCGCGGCCGGCGCTGTCCACGCTGTTCGGCCCGGAGCTGCGGGTGGTGGACACCCGCCTGTTCGAGGAGGCCGACGGAGAGGTCTCGGTGCTGGGCGGCCGCGCGGCGCCGGGCCGCCGGGCGCTGCCGCGCGCACCGGCGGGCGCGCCGCCGGGCGAGGCCCCCGTCGCGGCGCTCGACGCCCGGGCCGCGGCGCTGGCCCTGCCGGTGCCGCTCGTCGCCCCCGGGGACCCCAACGCCGGCTTCCTGGCGGGTCTGCTCGCCTCGCAGCCCGCCGAGGTGTACGCCGCGCTGCAGGGCGCGCCCGCCGAGTCGACGGAGCTGCGGCTGCGCAGGATCCGGGCCCAGCTGGAACTGGGCGAGGAGGTGCAGGCGTCCCATGCTCTGGAGAGCCTCGAAGCCGCCCACCCGGGCGACTGGCGGATCGTCTGGTACCGCGGGCTCCACGCACTGGTCTGCGGTGACAAGGAGACGGCTGCGCTGTCCTTCGACGCGGTCTACGACGCCTTCCCGGGCGAGCCCGCCCCGAAGCTGGCGCTGGGCGTGTGCGCGGAGGTCCTCGGGCAGCTGGACAACGCCGCCGAGTACTACCGGCTGGTGTGGGTGACCGACCCGAGCTTCGTCAGCGCCGCGTTCGGGCTGGCGCGGGTGCGGCTGGCCGGCGGGGACCGCCGGGGCGCCGTGCGCGCGCTGGAGTCCGTGCCGGAGGCGTCCATCCACTACACCGCGGCGCGGGTCGCGGCGGTGCGGGCCCGGCTGCGGCGGCGCTCGCCGCAGGAGCCGCTGCTGGACGACCTGGTGGCCGCCGCGGGCCAGGTGGAGCGGCTGGCGGACTTCGGGCTGGACGCCGTGCGCCGCGAGCGGCTCTCCACGGAGGTGCTGGGCAGCGCGCTGGACTGGGTGCTGTCCGGCTCCCCCGGCCCGGGCGGCGGGCCGCAGGGCGCCCGCCCGGGCGCCCTGCTGGGCCGCGGCCTGGACGAGCGCGAGCTGCGCTTCGGGCTGGAGCGCAGCTATCGCGTGCTCGCCCGGCTGGCCCAGCGCGGCGAGGAACGGATCGAACTGGTGGAGCGGGCAAACCGTTTCCGCCCCAGGACATGGGTGTGATCGATGTCGCAAGTGCCGCGCCCCTCTCAACTGACGGCGTGCCCCGCCTGCCGGGAACCACTGGACCCGGCCGACAACTTCTGCGGCGGCTGCGGCGCCGACCTGTCGGCGGTGCCTGCGGTCCGCCCCGACGACGGGCCGGGCGACTACCGGCTCGCGCTGCCCGAGCCCGGCGCCCGTGCGGCCGTACGGGCTCCCCTCTTGCCTCCCGCGCCCTCGGGCGACGGCCCGCCCCAGCCCGCGCGGCCGCCGGGGAGCGACGCCTCGGCGGGCCCCGGCGCGCCCGACCCCCGCACCGGCGCCGTACTGGGGGTCCCCGCGCAGGCGGCGCACGAGCCCTCCGGGGCGCCGGCCCAGGAGGGTGTCACCCACCCGGGTCCGGAGGGCACCGGGCGGGTCTGCGGGTCGTGCCGATCCGGCATGATCGACAAGGACGGGTACTGCGAACACTGCGGGCATGCACAGCCGCGCGAACGGGATCACATGGAGCACCAGTTGCCAGGCGTCGCAGCGGTCAGCGACCGCGGACTGCGCCACCACCGGAACGAGGACGCGTACGCCGTGTCCGCCATCGCCCTGGCCGACGGGGCCCCGGCCACCGTCGCCGTCGTCAGTGACGGCGTGTCGTCCGCGACCCGGCCCGACGAGGCGTCGGCCGCGGCGTGCGCGGCGGCGCGGGAGGTGCTGGTCGCGGCCCTGCCGGAGGGCGGGGATCCGCGGCAGGCCACCCATGACGCGATCATGCGGGCGGCCGAGGCGGTCACGTCGCTGGCCGCGCCCGCGCGCGGGCCGCTGCAGCACGATCCGCACCGCCACGAGAACGCCCCCGCGTGCACGATCGTCACGGCGGTGGTCACGGGCGACCTGCTCACCGTCGGCTGGGTCGGCGACAGCCGGGCCTACTGGGTGCCGGAGGACCGGTCCACCCAGCCCGCCCGGCTCACCGAGGACGACTCCTGGGCCGCGCAGATGGTCGCCGCGGGCCTGCTGACGGAGGCCGAGGCGTACGCCGACGAGCGGGCCCACGCCATCACCGGCTGGCTGGGCGCGGACGCCTACGAGGTCGAGCCGCACACCGCGTCCTTCCACCCCGACCGCAAGGGCGTGGTCATCGTCTGCACGGACGGGCTGTGGAACTACGCCGAGTCGGCCGAGCTGATGGCCGAGGTCACCCCGCCGGACGCCAGGACGCGGCCGCTGGAGTGCGCCCGGCAACTGCTGGCCCACGCCCTGGACGGAGGGGGCCACGACAACGTAACAGTGGCCGTACTGCCGTTCCCGCTGTCGCCCGAGGGGGCAGGATCGGCCTGAGACCAGGGCTCCCCCGGCTGCCGCCGGAGGTGCCCGCAGGGGGGATGCGCGACGGTGGCCGGTACGGTGCCGCGCGCCGGTCCGCCCGGGTGTCCATGGCACGGACGGAGTACCGAGGAGCGGATCAGATGGCCAATTTCTCCAAGCCGAGCGAGCACCGGTTCGCGGTCGACGTGTACCAGAACGCCCACCTGCCGGAGGGCGGGCGCGAGGTCAACGCGATCGTCACGGTCACCGCCACGGGCGGAGGGACCATGGCGGAGACGCCGCTCGCCTCCCGCGCTCCCCTGGTGCCCCGTCAGTCCCCCTCGTCATACGGGCAGCGGGCCGCCGGATCCGATGCGGCCGTGGTCGTCATGGTCGACTGCTCCGGCTCGATGGACTACCCGCCGACCAAGATGCGCGGCGCCCGCGCCGCCACGGCCGCCGCCATCGACACCCTGCGCGACGGCGTGGCCTTCGCCGTCGTGGCCGGGACCCACCAGGCGAAGGAGGCCTACCCCGGCGGCGGGCGGCTGGCGGTGGCGGACGCGACCACCCGGCAGCAGGCCAAGGACGCGCTGCGCAAGCTCACTCCGGGCGGCGGCACCGCCATCGGCACCTGGCTGCGCCTGGCCGACCGGCTGCTGGAGTCGTCCGAGGCGCCGATACGGCACGGCATCCTCCTCACCGACGGCCGCAACGAACACGAGGAGCCCGACGCCCTGCGCGCCTCGCTGGAGGCGTGCGCGGGCCGGTTCACCTGTGACGCGCGCGGGGTGGGCACCGACTGGGAGGTCAAGGAGGTCACCGGCATCGCCTCGGCGCTGCTGGGCACGGCCGACATCGTCGCCGACCCGGCCGGGCTGTCCGCCGACTTCACGCGGATGATGGAGAACGCCATGGGCAAGGAGGTCGCGGACGTGGCCCTGCGCCTGTGGACCCCGCAGGGCGCCGAGGTGCAGTTCCTCAAGCAGGTCGCGCCCTCCCTTCAGACGCTGACCGAGCGGCGCGTGGACGCCGGGCCGCGCATCGGCGACTACCCCACCGGCTCCTGGGGCGACGAGTCGCGCGACTACCACCTGTGCGTGCGGGTGCCCGCGGCGGCGGTGGGCGAGGAGATGCTCGCCGCCCGCGTCTCGCTGGTGCTGCCCGGCCCCGCCGGCGCCTCCCCGCAGGTCCTGGCGCAGGGGCTCGTCCGGGCGGTCTGGACGGACGACCTCGCCGCGTCCACCTCCCTCAACCCCCAGGTCGCCCACTACACCGGCCAGGCCGAGCTGGCCCGGGTCATCCAGCAGGGCCTGGACCTGCGCCGCTCCGGCGACATCGACGGGGCGACGGCCAAGCTCGGCCGCGCCGTCCAGCTGGCGAACCGCTCCGGCAACGAGGACACCGCCAAACTCCTCGCCAAGGTGGTGGACGTGGTGGACGCCGCGACGGGTACTGTGCGGCTGAAGGCGAAGGTCACGGCGGAGGCGCAGATGACCCTCGAAACGCGCTCGACGAAAACCGTACGGGTGAAGAAGTAGCGCCGGGAGGCGTGGCGGCCGCTCAGTGTGCCGCGGCGCGGACCGTCCGCACCGACCCTGGGAAGCACCCGCCGGCAGGGCACCGCCCCGCCGGCCACGACCGCAACGAACGGCACACGAGGGGGATCAACCGACATGCCGACCTGCCCGAACGGCCACCAGTCGACGGCCGAGGACTGGTGCGAGGTGTGCGGCCACCGCATGTCCGGGACGCCCGGCCGGCCCGGCACCGCCGGAGCCACGGGCGCCGCCCCGCCGCCTCCCCCCGCGCCG
>NZ_JBPQTS010000154.1:0-17625 GCF_051386455.1 Streptomyces sp. URMC 124 | reverse complement strand
TCCTACGACCCGTCCCCGGCCCCCGCCGCCCACAGCGGCCCCGCCTGGGGGGACGGACGCGGCGCGGCCGGCACCGGCCGCTCCCCGGCGCCCGTCGGCCACGACCCGCGCGGCGGCCTGAGCGCGCCCCACGACTCCCGAGCGGGCGCCGGCACCGCCCCGCTCGGCGCCCCCGGCCGCTACGCCGCGGCGCCCGCGCAGGACGGCGCCGTACGGCTGGCGGGGTCGCAGGTCCCCATCGGCCCGGGGCCGCGCGTCGCCGACGGCCGCGACACCCGCTCCCCGTCCGGCACCGGGCCCGCCACGGGCTGGGTGCGCCCGCCCGCAGGCGTGCCCGGCAGCGGGGCGGCCGCCACGTCCGTGCCCGCGCAGACCACCGGCCCGGCGGCCGACGGCACCACCAATACGCCCGGAGACCAGGGGCGTTGGCGGCCCTGGCGGTTCCGCATGTCCAACGACGTCTGGGGCACGCCCACGGTGGCCGGCGAGCTGCTGTACGTCACCTCCTTCGAGGTGCACGCCCTCGATGTGGCCACCGGCCGGCGCCAGTTCAAGACGCGGGACGTGGCCTGGGCGATGGCCGTCACCGACGGCCGCATCCACGCCTCCGACGGCCCCACGCTCTACGCCCTCGACGCGGCCGACGGCTCCGAGCGCTGGCGGCTCGCCACCGACGGCTGGGTCTACTCCCTGCGGGCCGACCGCGGCACGGTCGTCACGGGCACCCGCGGGGGCGGCGTCCAGGCCTGGGAAGCCGCCAACGGCGAGCTTCTGTGGGAGATGGGCGGCGCCCAGACCGACTTCGAGACGCCCGACTGCGGCCCGCTCGTCCACGACGGCACCGTCTACGTATGGGCCGACGCCCGGCTGCGCGCCCTCGAAGCCCGCACCGGCGCCGAGCGCTGGTCGTATCCCGTGGGCGACACCGCCTCCTGCGGCGGCGTCCCTGTGCGGCTGCTGAACGGGCCCGACGGCGTCGTCTACGTCGCCGCCGGTACGCGCGTGCTCGCCATCGACGTGGCCCGCGGCGACGTGCGCTGGCGGTTCGAGGCGCCCGCCGTCTTCCTCAGCCCGCCGGCCTTCGCCCCCGGCCCCGCCGTCACCGGAGGCGGCGTCTACATCGCCGACTACCTGGGCACCGTCTACGCCCTGGACGCGGCCACCGGCCGTGACCGCTGGCGCATCGCCACCGAGGCCCGGCAGTCCACCGAGCCGGTGCTCGTCTCGGCCGGCTCGGTCCACCTGGGCAGCGGCGGGGCGCTCTACACGCTGGACGCGGTCACGGGCACGCCCAAGTGGCGGTTCGCCGCGGGCGGCGATGTGGTGGGCGCCCCCGTCGTCGCCGATGGCCGCATCCACTTCGGCTCCGCCGACCACTGCCTGTACACGGTGGACGCGGCGGGCGGGCAGCTGCGCTGGAAGCTCGCCACGGGCGGGGAGATCACGGGCTCGCCGGTGGTGGCGGGCGGCGTGGTGTACGCGTGCAGCAAGGACCGCTGTGTGTACGCGCTGGACGCCGCCAAGGGCACCGGCATGTCGTCGCGGCGGTAAGGACGGGCTCGCGGCCCCGCAGGGCGCTTCAGCGCAGGCGGTGCCCCCGCTCCCGTGCGGTGAACAGCCGCGCCTGCTGTTCCGGCGGCAGGTTGCCGAGGGAGATCAGGTGCGGGGCCAGCGAGAGCGCGCGCTCCAGCGTGGCCTCCTTCGCCGCCCACAAGGCCCGTACGGTGCCCTGCACCGCTTCGGTCGGGCAGGCGGCGATGACGGCGGCCGCGCGCAGGGCGGCGTCGACGGCCCCGCCGGGCGCGGTCAGCTCGGAGACCAGGCCGATCTCGTACGCCCGCCGCGCGGAGAGCCGCTCGGCGGTGCCCATCAAAGCCAGGCGGGCGGCTTCGCCGAAGGGCATGCGCTGCGTCATGTGGATCGCCTCATACGCGCTGACCATGCCGTAGGTCGTGTGCGGGTCGAAGAACGTGGCGTTCTCGGCGGCCACGACGAACTCCGCCTCACCGAGCAGGTAGAACGCCCCGCCGCACGCCATTCCGCCGACCGCCGCGAGGACCGGCTTCCACAGGTCGGACGACTTGGGGCCGGCGGTGCGCAGGGGATCGTCCAGGGAGTAGGGCGAGCCGGGCTGGGGGACGGCGGCGGAGCGGTCGATGCCGGTGCAGAAGGCCCGGTCCCCGGCACCGGTCAGTACGACGGCCCGGACGCTGTCGTCGAAGCGGAAACGGCGCCAGACGGCGGTGAGTTCGCCGATCGCGGCCAGGTCGAGGGCGTTGTGCCGTGCGGGCCGGTCGAGGGTGACGAGGGCGACGCCGTCGGTGCGCATCTCCGTGCGGATCACGATGCCTCCAGCAGCCACCGCGGTACGACGACGCCGCCCGCGAGCCGCGCGAAGGTGACGCGCACGGGCGCGCCGATGCAGAGGAGAGAGGGGTCGACGGAGTCGATGTCCGCGTCGGGTGCCGCCACGAGGTTGCCGGGGATGCGGAGGTGCGGGGCGTCGGCCAGCTCCACGATCACGACGTTGTACGGGGCGCGCGCCGCGTAGGCGGGCAGGAGCGGCGGATGGGGCAGGACGTACGACCAGATGCGGCCGCGGCCGGTCATGCGGCGCCATTCGCTGTCGAAGGACCGGCAGTGCGGGCAGCACGGGCGGGGCGGGAAGCGCAGCTCACCGCACCCGGCGCAGGCCTGCATGCGCAGCTCGCCACGGGCCGCGAACTCCCAGAAGGGCGCCCCGTCCTCGTCGGGCTCCGGTGGCAGGAGGCCGTTGTCAGTGGTGCCCCTCATCATGGAGGACATGAGCTCAACTCCTCAGCAGCAGAGCCGAAGTGGGGACGCACTCGCCCGCCGTGACCAGGCAGGTCCCGGCACCCGGCACCTGGGCGGTCGAGGTGCCGCGCAGCTGGCGGACGCCTTCGGTGATGAGGTTGAAGCCGTGGACATACGCCTCGCTGAGCCCGCCGCCGGCGGTGTTCACCGGAAGCCTGCCGCCGAGTTCGAGCGCGCCGTCCTCGGTGAAGGCGGCGCCCTCGCCGCGCCCGCAGAAGCCGTAGCCTTCGAGGGAGAGCGGGATGAGCGGGGTGAAGGCGTCGTAGATCTGGGCGACGTCGATGTCCTGCGGGCCGAAGTCGGCCGTCTTCCACAGCTGCCTGGCCGCGGTCCAGGAGGGGCCGGTGAGCGGGTCGTCGTTCCAGTAGTTGACCATGCCGTGGTGCTGGGCCGGCAGCCCCTGCGCGGCGGCGTGCACGTAGACGGGGGAGTGGCGGCAGTCGCGGGCGCGCTCGGCGGAGACGACGACGCAGGCGAGGGCGCCGTCCGTCTCCAGGCAGTTGTCGAAGAGGCAGAGCGGTTCGCTGATCCAGCGGGAGGCCATATAGGTCTCGCGGGTCAGCGGGCGCCCGTGCATGATCGCGTCCGGGTTCCGTCCGGCGTGGTTGCGGCAGGCCAGGGCGACGTTGAAGAAGTGGTCGCGGGTGGCGCCGTACTCGTGCATGTAGCGGCGGGCGAGCATGGCGATCTCGTCGGCCGGGCGCAGGAGGCCGTACGGGCGGGTCCACTGCGCCGGGGTGGGCAGCTGTCTGCGGGTGTCGGTCCAGGGGCGGGGGCCGGAGCCGCGTTTGCGGGAGCGCCAGGCCACGCCGACGGAGGCCTGGCCGGTGGCGATCGCCGTGGCGAGGTGGGCGACGGTCGCGCAGGAGGCGCCGCCGCCGAAGCCGGTCCTGGCGAAGAAGGTCACGTCGCCCGCGCCGATGGCCTTGGCGACCTCGACCTCGTCGGTCTCCTCCATGGTGTAGGAGGCGAAGGCGTCGACCTGGGAAGGGGGGATGCCCGCGTCGTCGAGCGCGGCCAGGATCGCGCGGCAGGCCAGGGTCTTTTCTGACGCATCGAGACGGCGGGCGAAGGGGGTCTGTCCTATGCCGACGATTGCGGTGGCGTCCTTGAGCGCTGTGCGCGCCGTGCGCGCTGCCGGTGCTGCCGGTGTCGTGCGTCTCGCGGCCATGGTCCCCTCCGTCGCGTCCGTTGCCTCCGTGCTCCGGTTGCTCCCCCTGCTACCGCTGCTGCTCCTGCTGACAGCGCGGAAGGCTATCGCTAATCTGACGAACAGTCAGCAGTGGGCGGGCCGGGGCGGCGGGGAGGGCACGCGATGCGCGGAGACCTGGAGTTCATGTCCATACCCCGGCTGGTCCGCACGGCCGCGGCGCGGTACGGCGACCGCGAGGCGGTGGTCGAGGGCCGCACCCGGATCGGTTACGAACAGCTCGCCGCCCGGATCGAGCGGGCCGCCGCCGGCTGCCTCGCGGCCGGCGTCGAGGCAGGGGACCGCGTGGCCGTCTGGGCGCCGAATACGCTCGACTGGATCGTCTCCGCTCTGGGGGCCGTCACGGCCGGCGCCGTGCTCGTTCCGGTCAACACCCGGCTCAGGGGTGCCGAGGCGGTGCAGGTGCTCGCGCGCACCCGGGCGAAGCTGCTCTTCGTCACCGGTACGTTCCTCGGCACGTCCTACGTCGCCGCCCTGCGTCGTGCGGCAGGCGGCCCGTACGGCGCCGCTGCCTCCGGTGCCACCCGTGCCTCCGGTGCCACCCGTGCCTCCGGTGCCACCCGTGCCTCAGGCGCCGCCCGTGCCTCCGGTGGCGACGACGCCGCCGGAGGGCCCCTGCGCGGGCTGCCGCACCTGCGCGAGGTCGTGGTGCTGGCCGAGGACGCGCCGTCCGGCTTCCGGACCTGGAAGGACTTCCTCGCGGCGGGCGATGCGGTGCCGGCCTGGGCCGTACGGGCGCGGGCGAACGCCGTCGGCCCCGATGTGCCGTCGGACATCATCTTCACCTCCGGCACCACGGGCGAGCCCAAGGGCGTGGTGGTCACCCACGCCCAGAGCCTGCGCGCGTTCGGGGCCTGGAGCGACATCGCCGGGCTGCGGAGAGGGGACCGCTATCTGATCGTCAACCCCTTCTCGCACACCTTCGGCTACAAGGCAGGTGTCCTCGCCTGCCTGATGCGCGGCGCGGTGATGGTGCCGCAAGCCGTGTTCGCGGTGGAGGCGGTGCTGGCCCACATCGTGGCGGAGCGCATCACCGTGCTGCCCGGCCCGCCCACCCTCCATCAGGCGCTGCTGGACCACCCGGCCCACAGAACGGGCGTCCTGTCCTCGCTGCGGCTGGTGGTGACGGGCGCGGCGGACGTCGACCCGCGGCTGATCGAGCGGCTGCGGGACGAGGCCGGCATCCCCACGGTCCTCACGGCCTACGGGATGAGCGAAGCCACCGGCGTCGTCACCATGTGCCGCCGTGACGACCGCACCGAAGTCATCGCGGGCACCTCCGGGAGGGCCGTTCCGGACACCGAGGTCAAGGTCGTGGGGGCCGACGGGAAGGCGCTGGGGCCGGGGCGGCCGGGCGAGGTCCTCGTACGCGGATACCAGGTGATGGCGGGCTACTTCGAGGACCCTCGCGCCACGGCCGAAGCTGTCGACGTGGACGGCTGGCTGCACACCGGCGACATCGGGGTGCTGGACGGCGAGGGCAATCTGCGGATCACCGACCGCATCAAGGACATGTTCGTGGCCGGCGGTTTCAACGTCTATCCGGCGGAGGTGGAGCGGGTGCTGGCCCGGCACCCGGGCATCGCGGAAGTCGCGGTCGTCGGCGTGCCCGACAAGCGGCTCGGCGAGGTCGGCAAGGCCTTCGTGGTCCGCAGGGGCGGCGGCCCGGACGCGTCGGCGGAGGAGCTCATCGCCTGGGCGCGGCACGAGATGGCCGCCTACAAAGTCCCGCGCGAGGTGGAGTTCGTTCCCGTGCTGCCGCGCAATGCCTCAGGCAAGGTGCTCAAGCGCGGATTGCGGCAAGCAGGCGGAATGGCGGCGGAATAACGAAGGGCAGCGGCGCGGTCAGCGGCGCCGGGCGGACCGGGCGGCCAAGATGCGGTCCGGAAACCCAGCAGGGCTCGCCCGGGCCCGAATCCGCACGACCGTGAACGAGGTGGTTGCGATGCCGCTTTCCGTCGAAGAGCGTGAGAAATTCCTGGTCGGCCCGCACATTGCGGCGCTCGCCGTGGATTCCGGCGTGGAAGGGCGCGGTCCGGTGAACGTGCCCGTCTGGTACGTCTACCGTCCGGGCGGTGAGGTCGTGCTCGTCACCGGCCGCGCCTCCCGCAAAGCACAGCTCATTGCCGATGCCGGGCGATTCACGCTCATGGTGGACCGGACGTCTCCGACGTACCGGTACGTCTCCGTCGAGGGCGAGCTCGTTTCGGTCGAAACGGCGACGAAGGAGCTGGCGAGGGAGATTGCCGCCCGTTACCTGCCGACGGAATCGGCGGTCGAGGCGCACGTCGAGAGGATCACGGCCGACCCGGAAGCGGTCGTGGCGATCAGGATGCGGCCGCAGCACTGGCTCTCGGCCGACCTGGGTGGCGCGAGCTGAGCGGCAGGGCCGCTGCGGCTGCAGCGGCCCCTAGCGGGACGCTCCTGCGGCGTGGAGCCCGGGCGCCAGGGTGGTGTGGTCGTCGGCACCGCCCGTGGTGTGGTCGTCGGCGCCACCGGTGGTGTGGTCGTCCGGGCCGCCCGTGGTGTGGTCGTCCCCCGGGGCGGCCGCGCCGCCACCGAGCGAGTGCGCGAGCTGCACGGCGGCGACCGGGGTCTCCCGGGTGGTGTGGTCGTCGGCGCCCGCGGCGGCTGCGGGGCCGGCCGTCGCCAGGGCCCCGGCGGCGGCCAGGGCGGCTATGACGAGAGCTTTCTTCGTGCGCGTGCTGGTGGCGTTCATTTCCGACTCCTCTGATTCGGGGGGTGGTAATGCCGTGGTGGTGCGCATGCCAGCGAACGTAGCGGGTGAGGACGGCCACGTCCGCGGTTCGGACGGAAGTGTGTGAACTCCGGTCCGCTTGTCTGCAGTTCGGCGCCAAAGGCGCATGACCGCAGGGGCCGACGTCGACGGCTTCCCCTCCGTGCTGCCGACGCCGGCCCCTGCGGTCCCCCGTTGGTACTTGGCTGTTCAGTTGTCGTGCCGTTCCCCCGTTCACCTTCTTCAATTGTTGTGCGTCCCCCGTGCTGTTCCCCCGTGCTGTTCCCCCGTTGTGCTCCCCCGTGGTGTTTCCTTGTTGCGATGGCGCCTTTCTCCCCGTCCGGCGTCCCCCGTACCGCTCATGCGCCGGACGACCCCCGTTGGATCCCCCGTGGAAGACCCGCCGTTCGGATCCCCCGTCGTGCTTTCCCCCGTGCTTCCTTGCTTTCGTGCTGCCGTGCTGTTGTGCATTCCCCCGTCGTACGTTCCCCCGTACGGCTCCCCCGTCGTACGTCCCCCGTACGTTTCCCCCGACGTACGTCTTCCCCCGGGTACGTCCCCTGCGGTACTTCCTCCCCGGAACGTTCCCGTGGTCGTGCTCTCCCCCCGAGGCCCCCGGCCGGAGGGTTCCTGGCCGCCGATGTCTTCGGTCAGAAACCCCCCGCCCCGGGAGTCCGGTCAGACGAGCCCGTCAGACGAGCCCCGTTTTGGGCTTGTCACCCGTGGCGTGGTCGTCCATGACGACCCGGTCCTCCGTCGGGATGGGCTTCTTGTTCTTCAGGACGGTTTTGTCCTTCAGGACGATCGGTTCACCTATGGTGGCGTGGTCGTCCGGCGGCGGCGCGAACTGCTGCCCTGCCGCGAACGTCCCGCCCGTGGCGTGGTCGTCCTGCGGTGTGGCCACGCCTGGCGTGAGCTTGCGCTCGTCGCTCATAGCGATCAACTCCGATGGGTCGGTGCGAGTCGTTTGGCGTGAGGGGATGGTGCTGGGATGCAGAACCCGCCCGGCGACTCCCCCGATGGCCGCCGGACGGGGACTGGGGCTGATCACCCCTGAGGTGAGGCCTCACCTACGACCCGTCTGCCCCCCGACGCGACGGATCGACAGGACTCAGACTGCCGTGTCGCGATAAACGATCGATGAACGGGCACGTGGCAGGGTTTTTTAGGGGCCATGTGGCCCTTGCGGGACGCTTCCGGAGGGGGGTTCGAGGCATCGCACGAAGCTTCGGAACGTGCGCTTCCGCTGGGCGTGCCGTCCGGCGCTACCTGACCGCTACCCCGGAGCCAGGAGTTCCACCCTCGCCGCGGCGACCGCCTGACAAAAGCCTTGGACCGCCGCCCCGAGCCGCTGCCCCCCGAGCCGCTGCCCCCGAGCCGCAGTCCCGGCCCGCTAAGCGGCCGTGGCCACCGACAGCAGGTCGCGTACGTCGGCCGCCTCCGACGACCCCAGCTGCTCGTAGATGGCCAGCGCCTCCGTCCAGCAGGCCCGCGCCCGGCCCGGCTGCCCCAGGGCGTCCAGCGAGCGCCCCAGCACGGTCAGGACGTTGCCGCGCCGCCACTCGCCGCCGATGCCGCGCAGCTTCAGCGCCTGCTCGGCGTGGTGGGCGGCGGCGGTCGGCCGCCCGGCCGCCAGGTGGACCTCCGCCAGCCGGTAGTGGGTCATGCCCTCCCACAGCCGCTGCCGGTTGTCGACGAAGATCGGCATGGCTTCGTTCAGCTGCCGCAGCGCGTCCTCGAACCGGCGGGCGTGCGTGAGCACCAGCCCGTACGTGTACAGGCCGTTCGCCAGCCGCCAGCTGACGTTGATCTCGCGGTAGATGGCGAGCGCCTGCTCGGCGAGCTCGACCGCCGAGCGGGTGCGCCCGGTGTCGAGGTGGACGCGGGCGAGGTTGCTGAGGGCGCTGGCTTCGCAGGGCCGGTTGCCGTCGGCGCGGAAGCACTCCAGCGCCTGCTCGATGTACGCCTCGGCGTCCTCGTGGCGGTGCTGGTAGATGGCGATGATGCCGCGGTTGTTGGAGGCGTAGCCGCAGGGGATGGGGTCCTCCGTGGCGCGCCCGAGGAGGACGGCGTGCAGGGCCTGCTCGTCGGCCTGGTCGAAGCGGCCGGCGAGGCTGTACACGTGCGTGAGGACGGTCCGGGCGCGGCCCTCGGCCCGGGTGTCCCCGGCCTCCTGGGTGGCGGCCAGCAGCGCGGTCGCGGCCTGCTCGTAGAGGCGGGAGTCGGCGCCGGACTCGGCGAGGTCCTTGGCGGCGAGCAGCAGGTCGACGGCGCGGCGCAGGGTGTCGCCGGAGGCGGACGCGTGCTGGCGGACGCAGGCCAGCAGGCACCCGGCCTCGGCGAAGAGCCAGTCGCTCGCCGCGCCCCGGTCGGTGAAGACGAGCCCGGGGTGGGTCGTGGGCGTCAGGTGGGCCAGGAGCTGGTCGCCGGGCCGCTCCAGGACGTACACCCCGGCTGCCGTCGCGAGGTAGAAGTCCAGCAGCCGCGAGAGGGCGGCTTCGCGCTCGGCCGGGGGCTGCTCGTCGCGTTCGGCGCATGCACGCGCGTAGAGGCGTACGAGGTCGTGGTAGCGGTACCGGCCGGGTGCGGCGGACTCCAGGAGGGAGGTGTCGACCAGCGACTCCAGCAGCTCCTCCGTGGCGTCGATGCCGAGGTCCAGGACGGCCGCTGCGGCGGCCAGGGAGATGTCCGGGCCGTCGGCCAGCCCGAGGAGGCGGAAGGCGCGGGCCTGCCCCGGCTCCAGCTGCCCGTAGCCGAGTTCGAAGGTGGCGGTGACGGCGAGGTCGCCGGCGCGGAGTTCGTCCAGGCGGCGGCGTTCGTCGCCGAGCTTCCTGGCCAGTACCGAGACGGTCCAGGTGCGGCGGGCGGCCAGGCGGGAGGCGGCGATGCGGATGGCCAGGGGCAGGAAGCCGCAGGCGGCCACGACGTCCATCGCGGCGTCCCGCTCGGCCTCCACCCGCTCGGTGCCCACGATCCGGGTGAACAGCACCAGTGCCTCGTCCGGGCTCATCACGTCCAGGTCGACCAGGTGGGCCCCCGCCAGGCCCACCATGCGCGTGCGGCTGGTGACGAGCGCCGCGCAGCCTTCCGTGCCGGGCAGCAGCGGGCGGACCTGGGCGGCGTCGCGCGCGTTGTCCAGCAGGGCCAGCACGCGGCGGCCGTCGAGGGTGGAGCGGAAGAGGGCGGACCGCTCCTGGACGCCCTCGGGAATGGCGGAGTCAGGGATTCCGAGTGCGCGCAGGAACGATCCGAGCACTGCCTCCGGCTCGGCGGGCAGCGGGCCCGCGCCCTGCAGGTCGACGTAGAGCTGCCCGTCCGGGAAGTGGTGACGGGCGGCGTGCGCGACGTGCACCGCGAGCGTCGTCTTGCCGACGCCGCCGATGCCCGCCACCGCGGAGACGGCCATCACCCCGCCGGAGCACGTCGCCAGCTGGTCGCCGAGCTCGTCCACGAAGGCCGCGCGCCCCGTGAAGTCGGAGACCGTCGCGGGCAGCTGCGCGGGCCGGATGAAGGCGGGGCCCGCGCAGGGCCGGTCGTCCGGGACGAAGGGCAGGGCGAGGTCCGCGTCGGCGTTGAGGATGCGCTGCTGGAGCTCGGAGAGCTCGGGACAGGGGTCGACGCCGAGTTCGTCGGCGAGGAGGCGGCGGGTGTCGGCGTAGACGGCGAGGGCCTCGGCCTGGCGGCCGCTGCGGTAGAGGGCGAGCATCAGCAGCTCGCGCAGGCGCTCGCGCAGGGGGTGGGCGGCGGTCAGGGCGGTCAGCTCCGAGACGGCCTCGGCGTGGCTGCCGACCTCCAGGTCCAGGTCCAGGCGGGTCTCGATGAGCGACAGCCGCCACTCCTCCAGGCGCGTGCGCTGCGTCTCCGCGTACGGCCCCGGCAGGCCGGCCAGCGGCTCGCCGTCCCAGACGCCGAGCGCCTCGTTGATCAGGTCGCGGGCGCGGTGACGGTCACCGGAGGCGCGGGTCTTCTCCGCCTCGGCGACGAGGTGCTCGGCCCGGTCGATGTCGAGGCAGCCGAGGCCGATCCGGATCGCGTACCCCCCGGACTCGCTGACCAGGGCGTCCGCGTCGGGCCCGAACGCCTTGCGGAGCCGGGAGGCGTAGGTGCGCAGCGCGGCGAGGGCGGCGTGCGGGGGCTCGTCCCCCCACAGGGCGTCCACCAGCTCCGGCGCGGTGGCGGTCCGCCCGCCGCGCAGCAGCAGGGCGGCGAGGAGCGCCCGCTGCTGGGGCGAGCCGGTGTTCAGCAGCTCCCTGCCGCGGCGGGCCCGCACGGGCCCGAGCACGGTGAATCGGAGCTGCTGCCCGTGCCCTGTCTCGCCGGCCATGGTGACCCCCTGCTTGTCCCGCTCGGTCGCACGGCCAGTCTGCCTTGTCCGGGGGCTCTGCGTCAGCAGGGGTCCGGCCTCTCCACAAGGCCTGCCAGAGACCGCCCACGGCTGCGCACGCAGTGTGCTGACGGAGCGTCAGATCGTCGCTAACGTGTCAGTCATGGAGAGCATCCCCAGGATCATCTCGGTGGACGATCACACGGTCGAGCCTCCCCACGTCTGGTCGGACCGGCTACCGGCGAAGTTCCGCGACGTCGGGCCGCGGATCGTCCGGGCGCCGGTCAAGGAGTTGACCTTCGTCGGCGGAAGGTTCACTCCCGTCATGGGCGCCCCGGGCGAGCCCGGCCAGGAGGCCGACTGGTGGATCTATGAGGATTTGCACCGTCCGCTCACACGGCTGGATACCGCCGTCGGATACTCCAGGGACGACGTCAGGCTCGAAGGAATCACGTACGAACAGATGCGGCCCGGCTCCTACAGCGTGCCGGAACGCCTGGCCGATATGGACCGCAACCACGTCCAGTCCGCCCTCTGCTTCCCCACCTTCCCGCGCTTCTGCGGCCAGACCTTCACCGAAGCGTCCGACCGCGAACTCGCCCTCCTGGGCGTGCGCGCCTACAACGACTGGATGGTGGAGGAGTGGTGCGGCCCCGAGGCGCACGGGCGCCTGATACCGCTCGGCATCGTCCCCCTGTGGGACGCGGAACTCGCCGCCGCCGAGGTCCGCCGCAACGCCGAGCGCGGCGTGCGCGCCGTCTGCTTCTCCGAAATCCCCCCGCACCTGGGCCTCCCCTCCGTCCACACCGACGCCTGGGACCCCTTCCTGCGCGCCTGCGCGGAGACCCGCACCGTCATCGCCATGCACATCGGCTCCTCCTCGCGCATGCCGTCCACCTCGGCGGACGCCCCGCCCGCCGTCGGCTCCGTCATCACCTTCGCCAACTGCTGCTTCTCCCTGGCCGACTGGCTGATGTCCGGCGCCTTCGACCGCTTCCCGGACCTGCGCATCATGTACGCCGAGGGGCAGATCGGCTGGATCCCGTACACCCTGGAGCGCGCGGACGTCGTCTGGGAGCAGAACCGCGGCTGGGGCGGCGTCGCGGACAAGGTCCTGCGGCCGCCCTCCGAGCTCTTCGCCGAGCACGTCCACGGCTGCTTCTTCGACGACGCCTTCGGGCTGCGCAGCCTGGACGCGATCGGCGTCGGCAACGTCCTCTATGAGACCGACTACCCGCACTCCGACTCCACCTGGCCCCGCTCCAAGGAGGTCGCCGAGGAGCAGATGGGGCACCTGGCGCCGGACGTCGTGGAGCGGATCGTGCGGGGCAACGCGATCGAGCTGCTGGGGCTCACGGAGGAAGGGCTGTGGGCGCATGCGGCCGGGTGAGGAGGGGGCCGCGGCGGACGGTGGAGCGCCCGGCCGCCCGCAGGAGCGTCACGGCGACCCGCAGGCGCCGCCGCCGCGCGGCCTGCAAGTGCTGCCCGAGGGCCGCCTCTCGTACGGCATGCAGCTGCCCATCACCTCCCTGAGCACCCTCTACGCCGAGCCCTGGGAGGTCGAGGCGGGCCCCCACGACCTGCGGGAGGTCGCCGCGGCCGCCGACCGGCTCGGCTTCGCCTACCTCGCGACCTGCGACCACGTCGCCGTCCCCGTGCGCCTGGCCGCCGCCATGGGCACCGTCTGGTACGACCCGGTGGCCACCCTCGCCCACCTCGCCGCCGTCACGGAGCGCACCCTGCTGCTCAGCCACGTCGCCGTGGCCGCGCTCCGCCACCCGCTCGTGCTCGCCAAGCAGTACGCCACCGTCGACCGGCTCGCCGCGGGCCGGCTGGTCCTCGGGGTCGGGGCGGGGCACGTGCGCGAGGAGTTCCAGGCGCTCGGCGTGGACTTCGGGCGGCGCGGCACGATCCTGGACGAGACGGTCGACGCGCTCAAGGAGGCCCTCGGCCCCTCCGAGTTCCCGCAGTTCAGCGGCCGCCGCTTCGTCTTCCGCGGGCTCGGTCAGGCGCCCCGGCCGGTCCGTACGCCGCGCCCGCCCATCTGGGTCGGGGGCTCCTCGCCCGCGGCGCTGCGCCGGGCGGCGCTGCGGGGGGACGGCTGGCTGTCCCAGGGCGACCGGCGCGAGCAGTTGCCGCAGCGCATCGCCGTACTGCGGCGGCTGCGCGAGGAGGCGGGGCTGGGCGGGCTCGGCGGTCCGTTCGCCGTCGGAGCCATCTCCGAGGCGCTCTACGTCGGCACGCCCTCCTGGGACACCGGCCCCCGCACGCTGACCGGCCGCCCGGGCACGCTCGCGGAGTCGCTGCGGGTGTACGGGCAGATGGGCGTGAACCAGGTGCAGGTCCGGTTCCGCTGCCGCGACCTGCGCGAACTGCTCGACCAGATGGAGGCCTTCGCGGGCGGGGTCGCACCGCTGCTGGACGACTGAGCGCCCCTCCCGCGCGACGGGTCACGTAAACGCTTGCAGCAGGGCGATGAACACGACGGAGGTAAAAACACGCCATGGGCAAACTCGACGGCCGTGTCGTGCTCGTCACGGGTGCGGCGCGCGGGCAAGGCGAGCAGGAGGCGCGGCTGTTCGCTGCGGAGGGCGCGAAGGTCGTCCTCGCGGACGTCCTGGACGAACAGGGGAGGGCGGTAGCGAAGGAGCTGGGCTCCGATGCCGCCGCGTACGTCCACCTGGACGTCGGTGACGAGGAGCACTGGGCGGCTGCCGTCGCCGCTGCCGGGGAGGCCTTCGGCGGGCTCGACGGACTCGTCAACAACGCCGGGATCCTGCGCTGCAACCAGCTGACCGACACGCCCCGCAAGGAGTTCGCGGAGGTCTGCCGCGTCAACCAGCTCGGGGCGTTCCTCGGCATGCGCGCGGTCGCGCCCGGGCTGGCGGCGCGGGGCGGCGGCACCATCGTCAACACCTCCTCGTACGCCGCGCTGGCCGGCATGCCCTTCCTCACCTCCTACGCGGCCTCGAAGGCGGCCGTCCTCGCCATGACCCGGGTGGCCGCCCTGGAGCTGGCGGCCGACGGCATCCGGGTCAATGCCGTATGCCCGGGGGCGATCGACACGCCCATGACCGACCCTGCGGCCCTCGACCCGTCCGCCGACCCGGGCCGGGCGGCGGCCGCGGCGGCTGCGGCGGAGGCGTTCTACCGGAAGGCGGTGCCCCTGGGCCGGATAGGCCGCCCGGACGAGGTCGCGAGGCTGGCTCTCTACCTGACGGCGGACGACTCCTCGTACGTCACCGGGCAGCACTTCGTCGTGGACGGCGGCTGGCTGGCGGGGGTTCCGCTGCCGGTGTCTTGACGCTCCCGTCCGCCGGTGCCAGAGTCTCCCCCGTCTTCCCATATCTGACTGAGTGTCAGAAAATCTCGGGTGAGCGAACGAGCGAGCGGACGGACGGTGAACCTCCGTGGAATTCGGGATCTTCGTTCAGGGTTACGTTCCGGAGAGCCGGCGCCGGGGCGACCCGCAGGCCGAGCACCACGCGCTGATGGAGGAGACCGAGTACGTCATCCAGGCCGACCGGTCCGGCTTCAAGTACGCCTGGGCCTCCGAGCACCACTTCCTCGACGAGTACTCGCACCTCTCCGCGAACGACGTCTTCCTCGGCTACCTCGCCCACGCGACCGACCGTATCCACCTCGGCTCCGGCATCTTCAACCCGCTGCCGCAGGTCAACCACCCGGCCAAGGTCGCCGAGAAGGCCGCCATGCTCGACCACCTCTCCCGCGGCCGCTTCGAGTTCGGCACCGGGCGCGGGGCGGGCAGCCACGAGATCCTCGGGTTTCTGCCGGGCATCACCGACATGAACCGCACCAAGGAGATCTGGGAGGAGACGATCGCCGAGTTCCCCCGGATGTGGCTGGAGGACGAGTACCCCGGCTTCCGGGGCGAGCACTGGTCGCTGCCGCCGCGCAAGGTGCTCCCCAAGCCGTACGGGCCCGCGCACCCCGCCATGTGGTACGCGGCCGGGTCGCCCTCGTCGTACGCGATGGCCGCCCGCAAGGGGCTCGGCGTCCTCGGCTTCAGCGTGCAGAAGGTCGCCGACATGGAGTGGGTCGTCGACTCGTACAAGACGGCGATCGCGGCCGCCGAGCCCGTCGGCGCCTACGTCAACGACAACGTCATGGTCACCTCCACGGCCATCTGCGCGGAGACGCACGCGAAGGCCGTGGAGATCGCCGCCGCGGGCGGACTGCACTACCTCCAGTCGCTGCTGTTCCGCTACCACGACACGTTCCCCCGCCCCGAGGGCATCCCGCAGTGGCCCGAGCTGCTGCCGGAGTACACCGAGGAGATCATCGAACTCCTCATCGCCGAGGAGCTGATGATCTGCGGCGACCCCGACGAGGTGTTCCGCCAGTGCAAGCGGTGGGAGCAGGCGGGGGCGGACCAGCTGTCGTTCGGGCTGCCGGTCGGGGTGCCGTTCGAGGACACGATGCGCACGATCCGGCTGATCGGCGAGCACGTCATTCCGAAGATCGACACGGATCCGGTGCACCGGACGACACGCATGCGGCGGGCTGCTTGAGGGTGCCCCCGGTCCTGGGCCCCTCCTTCATGCACCGGGGCGGCGTCTTCCCGGATCCGCCGCCCCGGCCCCCGGGCCTCCGTCAGGTGCCCGCGCAGGCCACGACGGCCGACAAGCAGAGGCAGTGACGGCAGAGGCAGTGACGGCAAAGGCGTCGACGGCAAGGCAGGACGGCAAGGCATCGACGGCAAGGCAGCGACAGCAAAGGCAGCGACAGCAAAGGTGATGCGGCCATGCTCGACCACCTGATCAAGCGCGCCACTGTCATCGACGGCACCGGAGCCCCCTCCTACGTCGCCGACGTCGGCATCCGGGACGGGCGGATCGCCTCGATCGCACGGTCCCCGGCCCGGGTGAAGGCGGGCGGCCGGGTGGGGGAGCGGGCGCGGACCGAGGAGGACGGCGCCGGGCTGGTCCTCACCCCCGGATTCGTCGACCCGCACACCCACTACGACGCCCAGCTCTTCTGGGACCCCTACGCCGCGCCGTCCCTGAGCCACGGCGTCACCACCGTCGTCGGCGGCAACTGCGGCTTCAGCCTCGCTCCCCTGAACCCCGCGCGGCCCGACGACGCCGGCTACACGCGGCGCATGATGAGCAAGGTCGAGGGCATGTCGCTGGCCGCCCTGGAGGAGGGGGCGCCCTGGGACTGGTCGTCCTTCGGGGAGTACCTGGACGCCCTGGAGGGGCGGATCGCCGTCAACGCCGGGTTCATGGCCGGGCACTGCGCCCTGCGCCGGTACGTGATGGGCCCCGACGCCGTGGGCGGGCAGCCCGACGCCGGGCAGCTGCGGCGCATGACCGGCCTGCTGCACGAGGCGATGGACGCGGGAGCCTGGGGCCTGTCCACCACGCAGTCGTCCACCCACTCCGACGGCGACGGCCGCCCCGTGGCCTCCCGGCACGCACGACCCGACGAGCTGCTGGCGCTGTCGGCCGCGGTCGGCGAGCACGAGGGCACCCAGATCGAGGCGATCGTCTCCGGCTGCCTCGACCGGTTCGCGGACGCCGAGATCGACCTGCTGACGGGCATGACCGCCGCCGCCGGCCGCCCCCTCAACTGGAACGTCCTCACCATCGACGCCGCCGTCCCCGACCGCGTGCCCCGCCAGCTCACCGCGAGCGCGCGGGCCCGCGCCGCGGGCGGCCGGATCGTGGCCCTCACCATGCCGATCCTCACGCCCATGAACATGTCCCTGGGCACCTTCTGCGCACTGAACCTCATCCCCGGCTGGGGCGAGATCCTCGCCCTGCCCGTGCCCCACCGCATCACCGCCCTGCGCGACCCGGCCGTCCAGGCCGACATGCTGCGCCGCGCGCGCAGCCCCGAAGCGGGCGTCTTCCGCAGGCTGGCCCACTTCGGGCGGTACGTGATCGGCGATACGTACGCGAAGGAGAACGACGGCCTGACCGGGCGCGTCGTGGGCGACATCGCCGCCGAGCGCGGCCTCGACCCGTTCGCGTGCCTGGTGGAGATCTGCGCGGCCGACGAACTGCGCACCGTCCTGTGGCCGATGCCCTCCGACAACGACCCCGCGAGCTGGGAACTGCGCAGGGACACCTGGGAGCACCCGGACGTGCTGCTCGGCGGCTCGGACGCGGGCGCGCACCTGGACCGGATGTGCGGCGCGCCCTACACGACGCGCTTCCTCGGCGACTGCCTGCGCGGCCGCAAGCTGGTGCCGGTCGAGCGGGCCGTACAGATGCTGACGGACGAGCCGGCGCGCCTGTTCGGCCTGCGCGGGCGCGGCCGGATCGCCGAGGGCTATGCGGCCGACCTGGTCCTCTTCGACCCCGGCCGCATCGACGCCGGGCCCGCCGCGCTCGTCCACGACCTGCCGGGCGACGGGCCGCGGCTGGACTCGCGGGCGGTGGGCGTGGTCAGCGTACGGGTCAACGGGGTGGAGACGGTGCGGCACGACGTGGTGACGGGGGCGCTGCCGGGGACGGTGCTGCGGTCGGGGCGGGACACGGAGACGGTGGGGAC
>NZ_JBPQTS010000153.1:0-17647 GCF_051386455.1 Streptomyces sp. URMC 124 | reverse complement strand
CCGCCGCCCCGCCCAAGCCCACCTGGGACCCGCGCCAGCCCGTCGTGCGCCCGTTCCCCTGGCTGCGGCCGACGATCCGGATACGGCTCACCCTGCTGTACGGCGGCATGTTCCTGATGGCCGGCGTGCTGCTGCTGACGATCATCTACCTGCTGGCCGCGCAGGCCCTGGAGGTCGGCAGCGAGCCGATCGTCAAGCTCCTCAGCGGCAGCAGGGTCGAGGTGACCGGCGGCCGCTGCCCGGACCTGGTGAACGTCAATCTTCCGGCGGACGAAGCGAACCGCATTCTCCGCAGCTGTACGGACCACCAGCGGGCGCTCGCCCTCGACGGCCTCCTCAAGCGCTCCCTGCTCGCCCTCCTCGGCCTCGCGGTGATCGCCTTCGCCTTCGGCTACGCCATGGCCGGGCGGGTGCTGTCGCCGCTGGGCAGGATGACGCGGACCGCCCGCCGGGTGGCTGCAACGGACCTGTCCCGGCGCATCGAACTGGGTGGTCCGGAGGACGAGTTGAAGGAGCTCTCGGACACCTTCGACGAGATGCTCGACCGGCTGGAGCGGGCCTTCACCGCGCAGCAGCGCTTCGTGGCCAACGCCTCGCACGAGCTGCGCACGCCGCTGGCGATCAACCGCACGCTGCTGGAGGTCACCCTCTCCGACCCCGGTGCGCCCGCCGAGCTCCAGCAGCTCGGCAAGACGCTGCTGGCCACGAACGAGCGCAGCGAGCAGCTGGTGGAGGGCCTGCTGCTGCTCGCGCGCAGCGACAACGAGATCGTCGACCGCAAGCCCGTGGACCTCGCCGAGGTGGCCTCGCGGGCGCTGGACCAGACGCGCTCGGAGGCCCAGGGCAAGGGCGTGGAGCTGCGCGGGACGCGCCAGCCCGCGGTCGTCCAGGGCAACGGCGTGCTGCTCGAGCGGATCGCGCTGAACCTGGTGCAGAACGCCGTCCGGTACAACGCGCCGGAGGGCTGGGTCGAGGTCACCACGCAGGCGCAGCCCGGCCGGGCGGTGCTGGTGGTGGAGAACACCGGTCCCGTGGTGCCGGCCTACGAGCTGGACAACATCTTCGAGCCGTTCCGCCGGCTGCGCACGGAGCGCACGGGCAGCGACAAGGGCGTCGGCCTGGGGCTGTCGATCGTGCGCTCGGTGGCCCGCGCGCACGGCGGGCAGATCACCGCGGAGCCGCGCGAGGGCGGTGGATTGATCATGAGAGTGGTCCTGCCCACCTGAAAATTTCTGCGAGAATAGGGCGGCCGTAGGTTCGCTTTGGGCGGAATTTTCACATTCCGACCCTTGCTGTGAGTGTGTGTAATCGCTCACACAGGCAAACTTCCGGCCATCCACTCTCCGTGATCAGCGGGCTCGCCGGAACGCCGGAAAAATGGGGGTTTCCGCTGGTCCTGATCACGGGAAGTACACGTGATGGCGCATCCGCATGCGGCATTCGGACCGTGTACGGTCCGGTTCGCCATCCAACCCCATCACCTCTTCAGGTGTGCGGTTGGGTGTCGATTGAGTAACAGACCTTGATGTGAGGCAAAATCTCCGCCTCGGGTCGGGCACAAGTCCGGCCTCTCACGCGTTACGTGCGCTGGAGACACCGCAGACACCCAGAGGGGGAGAGCGACATGGCAACGGACTACGACACCCCACGCAAGACCGACGACGACGTCGACTCGGACAGCCTTGAAGAGCTCAAGGCCCGCCGGAACGACAAGTCGGCGTCGACCGTCGACGTGGACGACTTCGAGGCCGCGGAGGGCATGGAACTGCCCGGCGCGGACCTCTCCAACGAGGAGCTGGCCGTCCGGGTCCTGCCCAAGCAGGCCGACGAGTTCACCTGCATGAGCTGCTTCCTCGTGCACCACCGCAGCCAGCTGGCTCGTGAGAAGAACGGCCAGCCGATCTGCCGCGACTGCGACTGAGGAACGGGTCTGCGATGGCAGGCTCGACCCCGTTCCGGAAGCGGCGCTCCCGGCAGCCCGAGCTGACCACCGGGCCGGACCGGGAGGCCGTCCGGCAGGGCGACGACGCCCCTGCCCCTGGCGACACGGTCGGCACTCACGTCGAGCGAGGCCGCACGGCCTCGCTCGCCGCTGCCGTCGGCCGTGGCGCCACCAAGGGCGGCCGGGGAGCGCGGGCGGGTCTTTCCGCCCTCGTCGACCGGATCGTCGCGAACGCCCCGCGCATCCCTGTGCGCGACCTCGCGACCCTGCGGGCGCAGTTCCCGGGCCTCGGTCCGGAAGAGCTCGCCGACAAGCTGGTGGCGGGCGCGGTCAACGCCACGTCCACCGTGGGCGCCGGAGTCGGGGCCGCGGCGATGCTGCCGGTGCCGCCCGCGATGCCCGCCGAACTGGCCGCCGAGATCATCGGAGTGGCCGCCGTGGAGCTCAAGCTGATCGCCGAGCTCCACGAGGTCTACGGCCTGCGGGCCCCCGGCACGCCGCGTCAGCGCTCCCTGGCCTATCTGGCCGCCTGGGCCGACGAGCGCGGGATCGACGTCACGGCCCCCACCACCGTCAATGCGGCCCTGGGGGGTCAGCTCCGGCGCGAGCTGCGCCAGCAGATCCTCAAGCGCACGTTCCGCAACCTGCCCAACGTCGCCCCGTTCATGATCGGCGCGACCGTGGGCGCGGTGATGAACCGCCGCGACACCAGAAGGGTCGCGGCCAAGGTCCGGCGGGACCTGCGCGCCCGGCAGGTGCCGTGGGAAGCGCTCCCGGAGGGCTGTGAAGGCCCTCCGCGGCTGCCCTGAGCCCGCCGGCGGGCGCGGACCGCCGGAAGAGCGCCGGAAGCCCCGTCAGGACGCCCGTACCGCCGTGAGCGCCTCGGCCAGCCGCTCGGGAGAGCGCGTGGAGAGATAGACGTACGGAGTGGGGTCGGCCGGGTCCGTGATCTCGATCCGGACCGCGGTCGGCACGTAGCCGCGCAGCAGCATGAAGGCACGGGTGTCCGCCTTGTACGTGCGCCAGGCGCGGGCCTCCTCGGCGTCCAGCACCTGCGGCGTCCCGAGCGCCTCGACGGGGATGCGGGCGTCGCCCGCCACCAGCGCGTCGCCCACCACGCGGATGCGCACGGACCCGTAGGAGCTGACGGCGACCGCCGCGAGGGCCCCGCCCCCCACCAGGCCGCCGAGCAGGGGAACGGTCCCCAGGGGCAGCAGGATCAGTGCCATCGCGACGCCGGCCAGAACCGCGATGAACCACCAGGAACGGGGCGCGGTGAGACGTTCTTCGTAAGCCTGCATGGGCCCAAGCTTGACACGAGCGGGACCGGGCATGGCCGTCGCGGGTAAGGTCAGCCCCTGTGAGTGGACGAACGACAGCGCTGACGCCGCCGGAGGGGGCCCTGCCCCCGGTGCGGCACCCCGACGCGCCCGCGCCCGGCGAGACCATCGGGTCGCACTACGAGTACTGCTTCGGCTGCGGCCCCGGTGTCCCGCACGGCCTGCACGTCGAGGTGCGGGCGGGTGACGGCGTGTGCGTCTCCGCGGAGTTCCGGGTCAAGGAGGCGCACCAGGGCGCCCCGGGCCTCGCTCACGGCGGGGTGCTGGCGACGGCGCTGGACGAGACGCTGGGCTCGCTGGGCTGGATGCTGCGGGTGATCGCGGTGACCGGCCGGCTGGAGACCGACTTCCTGCTGCCGGTCCCCGTCGACACCGTTCTCCACCTGCAGGCCGAGGTGAAGGCCGTGCACGGCCGTAAGATCTACGCCGCGGCCACCGGCCGGATCGGCGGGCCCGGGGGCCCGCTCGCCCTCCGTGCCGAGGCGGTGTTCGTCGAGGTGAAGGTCGACCACTTCATCGAGAACGGCCGTCCCGCAGAGATCCAGGCCACGCTGGCCAACCCCGACCAGGTGAAGGTCGCGCGAGCTTTCGAGGTGAACCCGTGACGCGTCAACCCTTGGACGTCCTCATCCGCCGTGTGGACCCCGAGGTGCCCCTCCCCTCCTACGGTCACCCCGGTGACGCCGGCTGCGACCTCGTGACCACCGAGGCCGCCGAGCTGGCCCCGGGGGAGCGCATGGTGCTGCCGACGGGGGTCTCCATCGCGCTGCCCGACGGCTACGCCGCCTTTGTGCACCCGCGTTCGGGCCTCGCTGCCCGGTGCGGAGTCTCCATGGTGAATGCCCCGGGGACCATCGATGCCGGGTACCGTGGAGAGATCAAGGTGATTGTGGTCAATCTGGACCCGCGGGAGACCGTCCGGTTCGAGAGGTTCGACCGCATCGCCCAGTTGGTCGTCCAGCAGGTAGAGAAGGTCCGCTTCCACGAGGTCGCGGAGCTTCCGGGCTCGGCACGGGCCGAAGGGGGCTTCGGGTCCACCGGTGGCCACGCTGCCGTGGGGTATGGATTCGCTTCGGTCGCCAGCGACCGGGAAGGACAGTGACGTGTTCGGTCGTCGCCGCAAGCGCAGTGAGGACGTAGTCGAGGATGCCGGCCGTCCCGACGACGTGACCTCCGAGGAGTTGGCTGAGGACTCAGCGTCGGACGCGCAGGACTCCGCGGCCGACAGCCGCGTCCGGCTGGAGCCGGAGCCCCGCCCCGACGGGCCGTGGGACCTCTCCGAGGTCCGTGACCCCACCGAGGGCCGGGTCGACCTGGGCGGCCTGTTCGTGCCCGGTGTCGAGGGCATGGAGCTGCGCGTGGAGGTCGCGGGTGACGCGATCGTCGCCGCCACCGTGGTGCTGCGCGACAGCGCCGTGCAGCTGCAGGCCTTCGCCGCCCCCAAGCGCGAGGGCATCTGGGTCGAGGTCCGCGAGGAGATCGCCTCCGGCATCACCCAGCAGGGCGGTGTCGTGGACGAGGTCGAGGGCCCGCTCGGCTGGGAGCTGCGGGCCCAGGTGCCGGTGGCGCTGCCGGACGGCACGCAGGGCGTGCAGATGGTCCGCTTCATCGGGTGCGACGGGCCGCGCTGGTTCCTGCGCGGTGTGATCTCGGGCCAGGGCGCGGTGCAGCCGCAGACCGCCGGCCTGCTGGAGCAGATCTTCCGGGACACCGTCGTCGTCCGCGGCGAATCCCCGATGGCCCCGCGCGACCCGATCGTGCTGAAGCTGCCGGAGGACGCCCAGATGGTCGCCGAGGGCCTGCAGCAGCCGGACGACGACCGCTCGCGCTTCGCGGGCGGCGTGGACCGCCTGGAGCGCGGTCCGGAGATCTCCGAGGTGCGCTGACGCCTTCCTCCGCCGCCGGCCCGCCACCGGCCGCCGACGGCTGGATTACGGCGTTCCGCTGGGCCGCAACCCCTGACCGGGGTTGCGGCCCAGCGGCGTTTTTGCAGGTCAAAAAGGGGCCCGTATGGATTGCGTCAAGGGGGCGCTAATGGCCGTATAGAGGGCGTCAACGGAGCGTGCGAGGGCTCCCGGGAGCGGTTTCCTGTGATGGTCCGTTCCTCTCCGAACCCTCTCTAGGAGCACACGATGGCCGACGTGGCCTTCGTCGTCACCACGATCGCGGTCTTCGCGCTGGTGGCTCTCGTCGCCAAGGGGGTGACGAAGCTGTGACCGCCGAGAACATCGTCGGCCTGGTCGTGGCCGTCGCCCTGCTGGGCTACCTGATCCTCGCCCTCGTCTTCCCGGAGAGGTTCTGAAGTCAGATATGAGCCCCGTCCTCTCCGGAGCCCTCCAGCTCCTCGCGCTCGTCGCCGCGCTGGCGCTGGTCTACCGCCCGCTGGGCGACTACATGGCCCGCGTCTACGGCTCCGAGAAGCACCTGCGCGTGGAGAAGCTGCTCTACCGCACCATCGGCGCCGACCCGGACGCGCAGATGCGCTGGCCCGCCTACCTGCGCGGCGTCCTCGCCTTCTCCGCCGTCGGCCTGCTGTTCCTGTACCTGCTGCAGCGGATCCAGGGCGTCCTGCCCGACTCGCTGTCGCTGGGCTTCACCGCGATCAGCCCGGACCAGGCGTTCAACACCGCCGCCTCGTTCGTCGCCAACACCAACTGGCAGTCGTACTCGGGCGAGCAGGCCATGGGCCACGCCGTCCAGACGCTCGGCCTCGCGGTGCAGAACTTCGTCTCCGCGGCCGTGGGCATCGCGGTGGCCGTCGCGCTCGTCCGCGGCTTCGCCCGGTCGCGCACCGGCGAGCTCGGCAACTTCTGGGCCGACCTCGTGCGCGGCACCGTCCGCATCCTGATCCCGCTCTCGGTGATCGGCGCGCTCGTCCTGGTCGCCTGCGGTGCGATCCAGAACTTCTCCGGCATCCACGGCATAGGCCAGCTGGCCGGGGGCACCCAGCAGGTCAACGGCGGTGCCGTGGCCTCGCAGGAGGTCATCAAGGAGCTCGGCACCAACGGCGGCGGCTACTTCAACGCCAACTCCGCCCACCCCTTCGAGAACCCCAACGCCTTCTCCAACCTCTTCGAGATCTTCCTGATCCTCGTCATCCCGTTCGCGCTGACCCGCACCTTCGGCAAGCTCGTCGGCAACGTCCGCCAGGGCTACGCGATCCTCGCGGCCATGGGCGTGATCTGGCTCGGCTTCACCGTGCTGATGATGGGGACCGAGTACGCCCACCACGGCGCCGCGCTGCAGGCCGCGGGCGGGGCGATGGAGGGCAAGGAGCAGCGCTTCGGCGTCGGCGCCTCCGCGATCTTCGCGACCACGACGACGCTCACCTCCACCGGTGCGGTGGACTCCTTCCACTCCTCCTTCACCGGCCTGGGCGGCGGCATCACGCTGCTGAGCATGATGCTCGGCGAGATCGCGCCCGGCGGCGTCGGCTCCGGTCTCTACGGCATGCTCGTCATGGCGATCATCGCCGTGTTCATCGCGGGCCTGATGGTCGGGCGGACGCCCGAGTACCTCGGCAAGAAGATCGGCACCCGCGAGATCAAGCTCGCCGCGTGCTACATCCTCATCACCCCGACCCTGGTGCTGGGCTTCACGGCCCTGTCCATGGCGCTGCACGAGCCGCCGGAGTCGATCCTCAACAACGCCGGGGCCTCCGTGAACGGCAGCGGAGCGCACGGCTTCTCCGAGGTCCTCTACGCGTTCACCTCGGGCGCCAACAACAACGGCTCGGCCTTCGCGGGCCTGAACGCCAACACGCCCTGGTACAACACCACGATCGGCCTCGCCATGCTGCTCGGCCGCTTCCTGCCGATGGTCTTCGTCCTGGCCCTGGCCGGCTCGCTCGCCGAGCAGCAGCCCGTCCCCGAGACCGCCGGCACCCTGCGCACCGAGAAGCCGCTCTTCGCGGGCCTGCTCGTCGGCGCGATCCTCATCATCACCGGCTTGACCTACTTCCCGGCCCTGGCCCTTGGCCCGATGGCGGAGGGACTTTCATGAGCACCACCACCCCTGTCCGTACGGAGTCCGGGAACCCCGGGGACCCTGCGGACCTCCGCCCGCACGGCGGCCAGGCGCCCGGCCGCGTCTCCGGCGGCCTCTTCGACCCGGCGCAGCTGCTGAAGTCGCTGCCGGACGCGTTCCGCAAGCTCGACCCCCGGGTGATGGTGAAGTCCCCGGTGATGTTCGTGGTCCTGATCGGCTCGGTGGTCACCACCGTGCTGGCGGTCAAGGACCCGGGGGACTGGTTCGGCTGGGCGATCACGGTCTGGCTGTGGCTGACGGTGCTGTTCGCCAACCTGGCGGAGGCGGTCGCCGAGGGGCGCGGCAAGGCGCAGGCCGACACCCTGCGCAAGGCCAAGACCGACACGGTGGCCCGGCGGCTGAACGGGGACGCGGAGGAGTCGGTGCCGGGCACCGAGCTGCGCGTGGGCGACCTGGTGGTCTGCGAGGCGGGCGACGTCATCCCGGGCGACGGCGATGTCGTCGAGGGCGTGGCGTCCGTGGACGAGTCGGCCATCACCGGCGAGTCGGCCCCGGTCATCCGCGAGTCCGGCGGTGACCGCTCGGCGGTCACCGGCGGCACGAAGGTCCTCTCCGACCGCATCGTCATCAAGATCACGACGAAGCCCGGCGAGACCTTCATCGACCGGATGATCAACCTGGTCGAGGGCGCGGCCCGGCAGAAGACGCCCAACGAGATCGCGCTGAACATCCTGCTGGCCTCGCTGACGATCGTCTTCCTGCTGGCCGTCATCACCCTCCAGCCCTTCGCGATCTACGCGGGCGCCGAGCAGTCGATGATCATCCTGGCGGCGCTGCTGGTCTGCCTGATCCCGACGACCATCGGCGCGCTGCTGTCCGCGATCGGCATCGCGGGCATGGACCGGCTGGTGCAGCGCAACGTCCTGGCGATGTCCGGGCGCGCGGTGGAGGCCGCGGGCGACGTCTCGACGCTGCTGCTCGACAAGACCGGCACCATCACCTACGGCAACCGCCAGGCGGCGGAGTTCGTGCCCGTCAAGGGCACCACGGCCGCCGAGGTCGCCGACGCCGCCCAGCTCTCCTCGCTCGCCGACGAGACGCCCGAGGGCCGCTCGATCGTCGTCCTCGCCAAGGAGAAGTACGGCCTGCGCGAGCGCCACGAGGGCGAGCTGGTGGGCGCCGAGTGGGTGCCGTTCACGGCGCAGACCCGGATGTCCGGCGTCGACGTGGAGGGGCGCAAGGTCCGCAAGGGCGCGACCGGTTCGGTCATCGCCTGGGTCGAGGAGCGCGGCGGCCGCGTCGCCGAGGACGCCCGCAAGCTCACCGACGAGATCTCCCAGGCCGGCGGCACGCCCCTGCTCGTGGCCCTGGAGGACGCCAAGGGACCGCGCGTCCTGGGCGTCATCCACCTCAAGGACGTCGTCAAGGACGGGATGCGCGAGCGGTTCGAGGAGCTGCGCCGCATGGGCATCAAGACCGTCATGATCACGGGCGACAACCCGCTGACGGCCAAGGCCATCGCGGAGGAGGCCGGCGTCGACGACTTCCTCGCCGAGGCCACGCCCGAGGACAAGATGGCGCTCATCAAGCGCGAGCAGGCCGGCGGCAAGCTCGTGGCGATGACGGGCGACGGCACGAACGACGCCCCCGCGCTCGCGCAGGCGGACGTGGGCGTGGCCATGAACACCGGCACCTCGGCCGCCAAGGAGGCCGGGAACATGGTGGACCTGGACTCCGACCCCACCAAGCTCATCGAGATCGTCGAGATCGGCAAGCAGCTGCTCATCACGCGCGGCGCCCTGACGACCTTCTCGATCGCCAACGACGTCGCCAAGTACTTCGCCATCATCCCGGCGATGTTCGCGGTGGCCTACCCCGGTCTGGACAAGCTCAACATCATGAGCCTGACCTCGCCCGAGTCGGCCATCCTCTCGGCGGTCGTCTTCAACGCGCTGATCATCGTGGCCCTGGTGCCGCTGGCCCTCAAGGGCGTGCGCTACCGCCCGATGAGCGCCGACAGCATGCTGCGGCGCAACCTCGGAATCTACGGGCTGGGCGGCCTGATCGCCCCGTTCGTCGGCATCAAGATCATCGACATGCTCATCTCCCTCATCCCTGGCATCGGGTGACGTCACCATGAACACTTCCGTACACAGCACAGCCCGCCTGCTGGGCGCGGCGCTGCGGGCCCTGCTCGTCCTCACGGTGGTCTGCGGTGTGATCTACCCGCTCGTCGTCACCGGCATCGCCCAGGCGGCCTTCCACGACAAGGCCAACGGCTCCGAGATCAAGGCCGGCGGCCGGTCCGTCGGCTCCGAGCGGCTCGGCCAGGCCTACGACCTCGACCAGAAGGACAAGGACGGCAACCCGCTGCCGGACCCGAAGTTCTTCCAGCCGCGCCCCTCGGCGGCCGGCCCGAACGCCGAGAACACCCGGTACAAGCTGGTCGTCTCCGGCGCCTCCAACCTCGCCGCCGACAGCAAGACCCTGCTGGACGCAGTGGAGAAGCGCCGGGCGGACGTCGCCGCCTTCAACCGCGTCTCCCCGTCGGCGGTCCCGGTGGACGCCCTGACGGCCTCCGCCTCCGGCCTCGACCCGGACGTCTCCCCGGCGTACGCGCGGCTGCAGGCCAAGCGGGTCGCCGAGGCCAACGGCCTGCCCGCCGCCCGGGTCGAGAAGCTGGTCGAGGACCACGTGGACGGCCGCATCCTCGGCTTCATGGGCGAGGAGCGCGTCAACGTCCTGAAGCTCAACATCGCGCTGCAGGAGCTCGCGAAGAAGTAACGCGCCCCGCGGCCGAGGAAGCAGCAGGCCGCAGGGAGTGCGGACGGGGTCCGCCGGGTGAACCGGCGGGCCCCGTCCGTCATTCGTGTAAGACCCCGCACTTCCGTGGGAATTCCGGTGAATGTTCGACCAGTGCAGGGCACCCTGGGGAACGTGGTCACATTGAACCCGCAGCCCCATGTCGCCCCAGCCGCCCCGCACATGGTGGTGTGCGGGGACGACGGGCTCGCGCACCGGCTCGCGGCCGAGCTCTCCGGTGTCTACGGCGAGCGCGTCACCGTCGTCCTGCCGCCGGCGCGCGAGGCCCGGCAGCGCCCCGCGCCCGCGCTCGGCCGTGCCGCGGCCCTCTTCGGGCGCGTCACCGGAGTCGTGGGCCGCGCGGGGGCGCCCGACCGCAACGGCACGGCGGCGGGCGGCGGCCTCGTGCGCGTCCTGGAGGCGGCGGAGCCCGGCGAGGAGGCGTTCACCGAGGCGGGGGTGGACCGGGCCACGGCCCTCGCCCTCGTCTACGACGACGACGAGACCAACGTCCAGGCGGCCCTCCTCGCCCGCCGCCTCAACCCCCGTGTCCGGCTCGTCATCCGCCTCTACAACCGCAGGCTCGGCGAGCACCTGGCGAAGCTCCTCGACCAGGCCGCCCGGCTGGCCGCGGCCGCGGACGGCGCGCCCGCCGGCGACGTCGAGGCCGCCACGACGACCGTCCTGTCGGACGCCGACACGGCCGCCCCGGTCCTCGTCACCGCCGCCGTCTCCGGGCATAACAAGGTCATCGAGGCCGGGGGCCTGATGCTGCGGGCCGCCGAGCGGTCCCAGGCCGTCGCCGGGCGCGGGCAGGGGCGGGAGCTGTGCACCCTCGCCCTGCTCTCGGCGCCGCCGCGGCCGGGCAGCACGGAAGTCCTCGACGGCGACGGCCCCTTGCTGCTGCCGGGCGACGTACGGCTGCCCGGCACCGAGGGGCGCGGGGAGGTCGTCCTGGAAGCGGTGCCCTTCGCCCTGCAGCCCACGCCGGGGCCGGCCGACCGCGGCCTGCCGCTGGGCTCCTTCTTCTCCCGGCGCCTGCGCTGGGCGCTGGGCCTGCTGACCGCCGCCGTCTGCGCGCTGGCCGTCGCGTCCTGGAGCGTCACCAGCGACGACCCCGCGCACGCGGTCTACCTCTCGGTGCTCGACCTCTTCGCCATCAACGAGCCGGCGATCAAGGAGGGCCACGGCCGTAAGGTCCTGCAGCTGCTCTCCGGTCTCACGGGTCTGCTGCTCCTGCCCCTGCTGGTGGCCGCGGCCCTGGAAGGGCTCGGAACCTTCCGCTCCGCCACGGCGCTGCGCCGCCCGCGGCGCGGCCTGTCCGGCCACGTGGTGCTGCTGGGGCTCGGCAAGATCGGCACCCGGGTGCTGGCCCGGCTGCGCGAGCTCGGCATCCCCGTCGTGTGCGTGGAGCGCGACCCGCAGGCCCGCGGCGTCGCGCTCGCCCGCTCGCTGCGCGTGCCCACGATCATCGGCGACGTCACCGAGGAGGGCGTGCTGGACGCCGCCAAGGTCGGGCAGAGCGGCACGCTGCTGGCGCTGACCAGCAGTGACATCACCAACCTGGAGGCCGTCCTGTACGCCCGGGCCGTCAACCCCGGTGTGCGGGTCGTCATGCGGCTGTACGACGACCGCTTCGCCAAGGCCGTCTACCGCACCCTGCGCGACTCCCACCCCCGGGCGTGGACGCGCAGCCGCAGCGTCTCCTTCCTCGTCGCCCCGGCCTTCGCGGGCGCGATGATAGGACGTCAGATCCTGGGTGCGGTCCCCGTCGAGCGGCAGGTCGTCCTCATCGCGGCGCTGGAGGTGGAGGGCCGCCCCGAGCTGAACGGCCAGCTCGCCGGAGAGGCGTTCGTGCCCGGCGCGTGGCGGGCGCTGGCGGTGACCACCCGGCGCCTGGAGGCCTCCGGCCGGGAGGAGACCCGCCTGATGCAGGACCTGCCCGGCCGCTACGTCCTGGGCGGCCAGGACCGCGTCATCGTCGCCGCCACCCGGCAGGGCCTCGCCGACCTCCTGGGCCGCAGACCGGTGCCGCGCCCGCGCTGACGCGCGGGGCGGGGCCGCCGGGCGTCCCGGAGCCGGCAGGCCGTCCGGCGCGCCCCGGTGACACCGCCGGGCCCCGTGATCCCCTCCGGAAGCGCGCCGTCCGCTACCAGACGTCCCCCGGCCGCCAGTCGCACGTCAGTTCCCCGTCCAGGTCCGGCTTCGCCGTCAGCGGCATGACGTAGACGCAGCCGTCCTCCCCGGGTGTGCGCCGCGGGCCCGTGGGGGAGAGCACCGACAAGGGCCCGCGCCACTGCTGCCAGCCGCGGCCGGCGTAGAGCGGCACGGCGTCGTCCGCCGCGCCCAGCGCCCCCAGCTCGTAGCCGCCGCGGCGCAGGACCTCCTCCAGCGCCTCCATCACGGCCGAGGCCACGCCCTGCCGGCGCCGGTCCGCGCGGACGGCCACGCCCTCCACGTAACCGGTGCGCAGCGCCTGCCCGCCGTGCAGCATCCGGCGCTGCACGAGCGAGCCGTGGCCGATCAGCTCACTGCCCTCCCACGCGAGGGCGTGCATGCCGCCCACCGTGTGGTCCCAGTCCTCGTCGGAGAAGTCCCCCTCGAACGCCTCGTCCATCAGGGCGCGGACCGCGGCGATTTCGGCTTCCGTCAGCCCGGAGGTGTGCGCCGTGCGTATGTCAGTCATGCCGCCATGCTGGCAGCCCGCCCGCCGGGCCGGACCGGACGGGGCGCGAAAGGTCACGGCGCACCGCGTCAGAGCTGCGTCAATACCGCGTCCGGCACCCCTGGGCGCCCCATATGTCCAGAACTTTGGCCGTAAGGTCGACCGTACGCGGCAGTGCGAGCACATCAGCACATCCGGCCGGCGCGCACCGTCCGCCGTCCGGACACCGTCGCGTGAGGTGAAAGACAATGAGGCCATGGGACGCGGCAAGCTTCGGATCTACCTCGGCGCGGCACCGGGCGTCGGCAAGACGTACGCGATGCTCTCGGAGGCCCACCGCCGCGTGGAGCGCGGCACGGACGCCGTGGTCGGCTTCGTGGAGCACCACGGCCGGCCCCGCACCGAGGTCATGCTGCACGGGCTGGAGGAGGTGCCCCGGCGGGAGATCACCTACCGCGGGGCCGTCTTCACCGAGATGGACCTCGACGCCGTCCTCGCCCGCCGCCCGGCCGTCGTCCTCGTCGACGAGCTCGCCCACACCAACGTGCCCGGCTCGCGCAACACCAAGCGCTGGCAGGACGTCGAGGAACTGCTCCAGGCGGGCGTCGACGTGGTCTCCACCGTCAACATCCAGCACCTGGAGTCGCTCGGCGACGTGGTGGAGTCGATCACCGGCGTCCGGCAGCAGGAGACCGTGCCCGACGAGGTCGTGCGCCGCGCCGACCAGATCGAGCTGGTCGACATGTCGCCCCAGGCCCTGCGCCGCCGCATGGCCCACGGGAACATATACAAGTCCGACAAGGTCGACGCCGCCCTCTCCAACTACTTCCGGCCGGGCAACCTGACCGCGCTGCGCGAGCTCGCCCTGCTGTGGACCGCCGACCGCGTCGACGAGTACCTGCGGCAGTACCGCACCGAGCACAGCGTCTCCACCATCTGGCAGGCCCGCGAGCGCATCGTCGTCGGCCTCACCGGCGGCCCCGAGGGCCGCACCCTGATCCGCCGCGCGGCGCGCATGGCCGCCAAGGGCTCCGGCAGCGAGATCCTCGCCGTCTACATCGCCCGCAGCGACGGGCTCACCTCGGCCTCGCCGAAGGAGCTCGCCGTCCAGCGCACCCTGGTCGAGGACCTCGGCGGCACCTTCCACCACGTGATCGGGGACGACGTGCCCGCTTCGCTGCTGGAGTTCGCCCGCGGGGTCAACGCCACCCAGATCGTGCTCGGCTCCAGCCGGCGCAAGACCTGGCAGTACGTCTTCGGCCCCGGCGTCGGCCAGACCGTGGCCCGCGACTCCGGGCCCGACCTGGACGTCCACATCGTCACCCACGAGGAGGTCGCCAAGGGCCGCGGCCTGCCCGTGGCGCGCGGCGCCCGCCTGGGCCGGGGCCGCCTCGTGGCGGGCTGGCTCGTGGGCCTCGTGGGCCCGGCCCTGCTCAGCCTGCTGCTGACGCAGGCCGGCCCGGACCTCGGCCTCGCCAACAACATGCTGTTGATCCTGTGCATGACGGTGGCCGCGGCCCTGCTCGGCGGCCTGCTGCCGTCGCTCGCCTCCGCGGCCTTCGGCTCGCTGCTGCTGAACTACTTCTTCGTCGAGCCCCTGCACCGGTGGACGATCACCGACCCCAAGAACATCGTCGCCATCTCGATCTTCGTCTTCGTCGCGGTGTCCGTGGCGTCCGTGGTGGACCTGGCCGCGCGCCGCACCCACCAGGCGGCCCGGCTGCGCGCCGAGTCCGAGATCCTCTCCTTCCTCGCCGGCAGCGTGCTGCGCGGCGACAACAGCCTGGAGGCCCTGCTGGAGCGGGTCCGGGAGACCTTCGCCATGGAGTCCGTGGCGCTGCTGGAGCGCGCCAGCGAGGTCGACCCGTGGACCTGCGCGGCCGCCGTCGTGACCAACTCGGGCAAGCCCCTGCTGCGGCCCGAGGACGCCGACGTCGACATGCCCGTCGGCGACAACATGGCGCTCGCCCTCTCCGGGCGCGTCCTGCCCGCCGAGGACCGCCGGGTGCTCGCCGCCTTCGCCGCGCAGGCCGCGGTCGTCCTGGACCGGCAGCGGCTGGTCGGCGAGGCCGAGCGGGCCCGCCGCCTGGACGAGGGCAACCGCATCCGCGTCGCCCTGCTCGCCGCCGTCAGCCACGACCTGCGCACCCCGCTCGCCGCGATCAAGGCCGCGGTGTCCTCCCTGCGCTCGGACGACGTCGCCTGGTCCGAGGAGGACGAGGCCGAGCTGCTGGCCGGCATCGAGGACGGCGCCGACCGCCTCGACCACCTCGTCGGCAACCTCCTCGACATGTCGCGGCTGCAGACCGGCACCGTCACCCCCCTGATCCGCGAGATCGACCTGGACGAGGTGGTGCCGATGGCCCTGGGCGGCGTCCCCGAGGGCAGCGTCACCCTCGACATCCCCGAGTCCCTGCCGATGGTCGCCGTCGACCCCGGCCTGCTGGAGCGCAGCGTCGCCAACGTCGTCGAGAACGCCGTCAAGCACAGCCCCGGCGGCACGCCCGTCCTGGTGGCCGCGAGCGCGCTCGGCGACCGCGTGGAGGTGCGGGTGGCCGACCGCGGCCCCGGCGTCCCCGACAGCGCCAAGGACCGCATCTTCGAGCCCTTCCAGCGCTACGGGGACGCGCCGCGCGGGGCCGGCGTGGGTCTCGGCCTGGCCGTCGCCCGCGGCTTCGCCGAGGCCATGGGCGGCACCCTCGCCGCCGAGGACACCCCCGGCGGGGGCATGACCATGGTCCTCACCCTGCGGGCCGCCGACGGCATCGCCCCCGTCCGCCCGGACCTCCCGGCGCAGGCCACTTCGTGAGCCGTCCCCCGCGCACCGACAGCCCAGCAGTCCCCGTCCCCGATCCCGGGCCCCTCCGGCGGGCCCGCACGAACAGCAGAGGTGGTTACCGATGAACCGGGTGCTCGTGGTGGATGACGAGCCGCAGATCGTCCGCGCCCTCGTGATCAACCTCAAGGCGCGGAAGTACGAGGTCGACGCCGCGCCCGACGGCGCGACGGCCCTCCAGCTCGCCGCCGCCCGCCACCCCGACGTGGTCATCCTCGACCTCGGCCTGCCCGACATGGACGGCGTCGAGGTGATCAAGGGGCTGCGGGGCTGGACCCGGGTGCCGATCCTGGTGCTCTCCGCCCGCCAGACCTCCGACGAGAAGGTCGAGGCGCTGGACGCCGGCGCGGACGACTACGTCACCAAGCCGTTCGGCATGGACGAGCTGCTGGCGCGCCTGCGGGCCGCCGTGCGGCGCGCCGAGCCGACGGGGGCTGCCGCCGCGGGGGACGACGCGATCGTCGAGACCGAGGTCTTCACCGTCGACCTCGCGGCGAAGAAGGTCAACCGCGAGGGGCGCGACGTGCGGCTGACGCCGACCGAGTGGCACCTGCTGGAGGTCCTGGTTCGCAATACGGGCCGTCTCGTCAGTCAGAAGCAGCTGCTCCAGGAGGTCTGGGGCCCGTCCTACGGCACGGAGACGAACTACCTGCGGGTGTACATGGCCCAGCTCCGGCGCAAGCTGGAGCGCGATCCCTCGCACCCGAAGCACTTCATTACCGAACCTGGGATGGGGTACCGCTTCGAGCTGTGACGGGGGTGGCGGGTGCCGGGCCGGGGTCCGGCGAGGGGGCTGCCGGGGCAGGAACCCGCCCGGAGGGCTGCCGGTACGCTGGGTTCATGAGTGCCGTACCCCGTTCCGAGAAGCCGACCGGCCGCTTCCGCCGGATGCTCGACCGGCTGTCCACCTCGCAGGAGGAGCTGCACCACGCAGAACTGCAGCAGGACGCGGAGGCCACGGGCTGCACGCGGATATGCGACTGCGACGACCGCCAGATAGTCAAGGTCACCGGCACGCTGCGGACCGTCACGCTCCGCCCCCGTGCCGGGGTGCCCGCGCTGGAGGCCGAGCTGTTCGACGGCTCGGCCGCGCTCGACGTCGTGTGGCTCGGCCGTCGTTCCATCGTCGGCATAGAGCCCGGCCGTAAGCTGATCGCCTCCGGCCGGATCTCGATGAGCCGTGGCCGCCGGGTGCTGTTCAATCCCAAGTACGAACTCCGACCGCTCGGACAGGAGTAGCGGGTGACGTCTCTCGACAAGCCGATGGTGGACCAGCAGGGGACGGGCGGTGACGGCCCCGACGCGTCGGCGGCGACCAAGGCCGCCCTCTTCGAGGCCTTCGGCGGGGTGCGGGGCATGGTCGAGACGACCGTGCCGGGGCTGGTCTTCGTGGCGATCTTCACGGTCAAGCGGGACATCCACACCGCGGCCATCGCCGCGCTGGGCCTCTCGCTGCTGATGGGCATCGCCCGGCTGCTGCGCAAGGACACCGTTAAGCACGCCTTCAGCGGTGTCTTCGGGGTCGCGATCGGCGCGGTCTTCGCGATGATGACCGGTGACGCCAAGAACTTCCACCTGCCCGGGATGCTCTACACCCTGGGCCTGGCCGTGGCGTACATCGTCACGTCCCTGGTGGGCTATCCGCTGCTCGGCCTGATCCTGGGCCCGGTGTTCAAGGAGAACCTCTCCTGGCGCACCCGCAACCCCGGCCGCAAGGTCGCCTACACCAAGGCGAGCTGGGCCTGGGGCCTGATCCTGCTGGCCAAGTCGGCGATCCTCTTCCCCCTGTACTGGTGGGGTGACGCCACGCAGCTCGGCTGGGTGAAGGTGGCCCTCGGCATCCCGCCGATGCTGCTCTCGGTCTACCTGACCTGGATCTTCCTGGCCAAGGCCCCGCCGCCGATCGATGTGATCGCGGAGATGGAGGAGGCCGAGCGCGCCGAGAAGGCGGCGAGCAGCAAGGCCCTGAGCTGATCGCTCCTCCCCCCCCCACGCACGGAGAACGCCGCTTCGACCTTCTCGACCTCGTCGGTGCGCATCATCACATGCACCAGATCGCCTTCCTGCAACACCGT
>NZ_JBPQTS010000152.1:0-18299 GCF_051386455.1 Streptomyces sp. URMC 124 | reverse complement strand
ACTGAAACCCCCACCCAGGGACAGCCGCCCGCCGCCCACCCTGGCGGCACCCGCCCTCGGCGCTCTGATGCGTAACCTCAAGCGGTTTACGCCCAGGGCTGGTTGATTCCCGAACCCGAAGGCGCCTCCCCTGACCGGCGCTTGTCCCGCACCGCGGGCCCGACGACATGGGGCTACCCCCACCCCGTCTCGGGCGGTGGCCCCATGGGCAGTTGGCGGGGGGTTCGGCAGGCTGGGGGTATGAGATCACGTCGCCGTACCGCCCTCGCGGTTGCTCTGTCGGCCGCCGCTTGTGCCTCCGTCGTCAGTATTCCCGGGCAGGCCGTCGCGGCCTCCCCCGACCGCCGCTCCCCCGGCCTCAAGTGGCATGCCTGTACTGCCGAGGGCAGTGCCCCCGGCAGTGAATGCGCCACTCTCCCCGTCCCCTTGGACTACCGAAAGCCCTCCGGGCCCACCGTCGACATTGCGGTGTCCCGGCTTCGGTCCGATCGGCCGCAGGCTCGCCGCGGGGCGCTGCTGCTGATTCCCGGTGGGCCGGGGGGATCGGGCGTGGAGGAGGTTGCCCGGCAGGGGGCGAAGGTGCGCAAAGCCACCAAGGGGGCTTATGACATTGTGAGCATCGATCCTCGCGGGGTGGGCGGCAGCACCGCGGCCGACTGCCGGGTGCCCGAGGCGGACCGGAGGATGGTCGAATTCCGGGCGTGGCCCGCGCCGGACGGGGACATCTCCGACGGGGTCGCCCGTGCCCGTCGCGTCGCGGAGGCGTGTGCCCGTAACGGGGGTGAGGTCCTGCGCAGCATGTCCACCCGTAACGAGGCGCGGGACATCGACCGTTTGCGGCAGGCGCTGGGTGAGCGGAAGCTGTCGGCCGTCGGCGTGTCCTACGGGACGTACGTGGGGGCCGTTTACGCGCAGATGTTCCCCGAGCGCACCGACCGCTGGGTGCTCGACAGCAGCGCCGATCCCGACTCCACCCGCGTCGCGCGCGGCTGGCTGGCCAATATGGCGCAGGGCGCGGACGACGCCTTCCCCGACTTCGCCCGGTGGGCTGCCGACCCGGCCCGTGGCAAGGACCGGCTCGCCGAGCGGGCCGAGGACGTCCGCCCCATGTTCCTCGCGCTTGCGGGCGGGCTCGATCGCACGCCCCGGGTGTTCAAGGACACGGGGCACAGCCTGACCGGCAACGCACTGCGGCAGGTGCTGCAGATGAGCCTGTACGACCCCGCGCGCTACGCCGACCTCGCCGCGCTGATACGGGCCGCCCGCAGCGGCGGCGACGCGCCGCTCACCGTCCCGGACCCCCTGGCCGAGCCGCTCTCGCAGCGCGACGTGGCCGTGTTCGCCGGGATCGCCTGCAACGACGTGAGCTGGCCGCGCGACGTCTCCTCCTACGAGCGGGCCGTCGCCGCGGACCGTGCCCGTCACCCCCTCACCGCGGGCATGCCGGCGACGATCACCCCGTGCGCGTTCTGGAAGGACGAGCCGGCCGAGAAGCCCACCCGCATCACGTCCCGCGGCCCGTCCAACATCCTGATGGTGCAGAACCTGCGCGACCCGTCCACGCCCCACCACGGCGCCCTGAAGATGCGCGAGGCCCTCGGCGACCGCGCCCGTCTCGTCTCCGTGGACGCCGGCGGCCACGGCGTGTGGCTCGACACCGGCAACGCCTGCAGCGACAAGGCCGTCGGCGACTTTCTCGTCCGGGGCAAGCGGCCCGCCGGGGACGTCCTCTGCGAGAACGACGGTTAGCGCTCCTGTTTCAGATGTTCAGAACAGCTGCTGCTGGCCGTCCGTCGGTGGCTCCTCCGGGTCGAACAGGCGCGGCTCCGTCGCCAGCAGCGGGGCCGAGCGGCGCGAGCCCGGGCAGGAGATCAGCTCGTACGAGAAGGCCGGGCGGCGGCCCGGAGGGTCGTGACGGGCGTAGCGGCCGCCGACGACGGCGATCTCGCGGGTGCATACGGGGCAGGCGCGGCGGGGAGCGGACATACCCTCCAGTGTCGCTCACGCAGAGCAGACGGAGAACCGCCCTCGGAAGCCCCTCAGAAGGCGTCCGCCGGGACGTGCGTCCCCCACACCTCCCGCAGCGCGTTGCACACCTCCCCGACCGTCGCCCGCGCCCGCAGGGCGTCCTTCAGCGGGTACAGGACGTTGTCCGTCCCCGCGGCGGCCTTGCGCAGGGCCGCCAGCGCCGCCTCCACCGCCCGCCCGTCGCGCTCCTGGCGCAGCCGCGCGAGGCGCTCCCGCTGGCGGGCCTCGATGGCCGGGTCGACGCGCAGCGGCTCGTACGGCTCCTCCTCGTCGAGCCGGAAGCGGTTGACGCCGACGACCACGCGCTCGCCGCTGTCGGTCTCCTGCGCGATGCGGTACGCGTTGCGCTCGATCTCGGCCTTCTGGAAGCCCTGTTCGATGGCGGCGACCGCCCCGCCCCGGTCCTCCACCCGGCCCATGAGGTCCACGGCCGCCTCCTCGACGGCATCGGTGAGGGACTCGACGGCGTACGAGCCGGCGAACGGGTCGACCGTCGCCGTCACGTCCGTCTCGTACGCGAGCACCTGCTGCGTGCGCAGCGCCAGGCGCGCCGCCTTGTCCGTCGGCAGGGCGATGGCCTCGTCGAAGGAGTTGGTGTGCAGGGACTGGGTGCCGCCGAGGACGGCGGCGAGGCCCTGGACGGCGACGCGCACGAGGTTCACCTCCGGTTGCTGCGCCGTGAGCTGGACGCCCGCCGTCTGCGTGTGGAAGCGCAGCATCTGCGACCTGGGGTCGCGGGCGCCGAAGGTCTCCTTCATCACGCGCGCCCAGATCCGCCGGGCCGCCCGGAACTTGGCGACCTCCTCCAGCAGCGTCGTGCGCGAGACGAAGAAGAAGCTCAGCCGCGGGGCGAAGCGGTCGACGTCCATGCCCGCGGCCACGGCCGTGCGCACGTACTCGATGCCGTTGGCGAGGGTGAAGGCGATCTCCTGCGCGGGCGAGGCGCCGGCCTCGGCCATGTGATAGCCCGAGATCGAGATCATGTTCCACTTGGGGAGCTCGGCGCCGCAGTACGCGAAGGTGTCGGCGACCAGCCGCAGCGAGGGCTTCGGCGGGAAGATGTACGTGCCGCGCGCGATGTACTCCTTGAGGACGTCGTTCTGGACGGTCCCCGTGAGCCGGTCCGCCGGGACGCCCTGCTCCTCGCCGACGAGCTGGTACATCAGCAGGAGCAGCGCGGCGGGGGCGTTGATGGTCATCGAGGTGGAGACCTCGCCCAGCGGGATGCCGTCGAAGAGCACCCGCAGGTCCTCCACGGAGTCGACGGCGACGCCCACCTTGCCGACCTCGCCGCTCGCCACCGCCGCGTCGGAGTCGTGGCCCATCTGCGTGGGCAGGTCGAAGGCGACGGACAGGCCGGTGGTGCCGTGGGCGATGAGCTGCCGGTAGCGGGCGTTGGACTCGGCGGCCGTGCCGAAGCCCGCGTACTGGCGCATGGTCCAGGGCCGGCCGGTGTACATCGTGGGGTACACGCCCCGCGTGAAGGGGTACGCGCCCGGCGCGCCGAGCCGCTCGGCGGGATCCCAGCCGTCGAGGGCGCCGGGGCCGTAGACGGGCTCGAAGGCCTGCCCGGACTCGCTGAGCCGGGGCGGGCGCGCCGCGCCGGGGGCACCGGGGCCCGGCCTGTCGCCGTGGGGTACACCGCCGTGGGGCATACCGCCGTGGGGCCTGCCGCTGTCCGGTTCGCGCGCCATGGCGTCCCGCCTCCCGCTGCTGCTCGGCACATCCTGCAGACAGGATGCGCCGACCGGCGCGCACGGGGCAGCCCCGACACGGGTGAGAAAGAGGGGGGCGCGGGCAGAGCCGGGGGAAGAGCCCCGCCCGCGCCGAAGCGCATGAGCCGACGGTATGGGGGGAACTCCGGCTCGTGCGCAGCCGATGACCAGTCGGCTCACTACCTACAGCGCCACGGGGTCGGAAAACGTCACACCCGGGGCCGGAACGCCGAAACGGGGATCGCTGCGGACGGGCGGCACAAGGCGGGAGAGACGGCCCGGACTGTCCCAGTCACCGCCGTCGTCACCCACGCCGCCGGCCTTGCCGGAGCCGGAGATCGTGCCGGAGCGGGCGGGGTCGCCGCCGTCGGCCGACTTGACCACGCTCTCGCAGAAGGCGCGCAGGTCGGCGTTGTCGCCGAGGCCGGCGGCGCGCTCCAGCGTCCGGACGGCTTCCTCGTCGACGCTGTCGCGGCGCTGCTGCGCCGCGAGGTAGTCGCGGCACAGGCGGATGGCCAGGGGGCCGGCCTTGGTGCCGTCGACGCGGCCGTCGTCGCCCTTGTCCTTGCCGTCGCTCCGGTCCGGGCGCTGCGACGGCGACGCGGAGCCGCCGGGCCTGTCCCGGTCGGCGGGGGCGGAGCTCCGGCCGGAGCCGGGCGTCGGCGAAGCGGAACCGTCCGGCCTCGCGGAGCCGCTCGGGCTGCCGTCGGGGCCGCGGGACGGCGTGCCGCCGGGCGGCCTGCTGCCGTCGGGGGACGCGTTCCCGGCGCGCTCGTCGCCGAAGGCGGACACGCTCGGCGCCGCCGCGGGGTGCCCGCCCGAGCCGCCGAACGGCCCGGGCAGCACGCCCGCGCCGGCCGCGACCGCCACGCCGCCGATCGCGCACCCGGCCAGGGCCATCGCCAGCGCGGCCTTGACGGGGCGCCAGCGCGGGAAGAAGCCGCGCCCGGCCGCGGGACGGCTCGCGGGCACGCCGAGCCGCACGGCGGGCTCGGGCTCGGGCCCGGCCCCGAAGCCGGGCGCGGCCGCCGCGGCCGCCCGCGCCTCGCGGAACGCCGCCACCGCCGCGTCCTCCCCCGGCAGGGGCAGCCCAGCACCGGCGGGCGGCGGCACGAGCGCCCGCAACACGGCGACAAGCCGCTCGGCCTCGGGCGGCACGGGGTGGCCGTCCGGCCGGGTTACGGATACGGGGTGGCCGTCCGGCCGGTCGCCGGGTGCGGAGTTGGCCTCCGCCCGGTCGCCGGGTGCGGAGTTGGCCTCCGCCCGGTCACTGGGTGCGGGGTGGCCATCCGGCCGGTCGCCGAGTGCGGGGCAGGCGTCCGCCCGGTCACCGGGAGCGGCGTGGGCCTCCGACCCGTCACCGGGTGCGGGGTGGCCATCCGGCCGGTTACCGAGTGCGGCGTGGGCATCCGCCCGGTCACCGGGTGCGGAGTTGGCCTCCGCCCGGTCACTGGGTGCGGGGTGGCCATCCGGCCGGTTACCGAGTGCGGCGTGGGCATCCGCCCGGTCGCCGGGAGCGGCGTGGGCCTCCGACCCATCACCGGGTGCGGGGTGGCCATCCGACCAGTCGCCGGGAGCGGCGTGGGCCTCCGACCGGTTGCCCGGCACGGCATCGGCCGGGCCGCCGGGGGCGACGTCCGGTACAGCGCCGCCTGGCGCACCGGCCGAGCCGCCAGGGGCAGCGCCAGGGGCAGCGCCCGGCGCCGCGCCGGAAGCCGCGCCGGCCAGGCCACCACCGGAAGCAGCTCCGGCTGCAGCACCCGCTGCAGCGTCAGCCGGGCTGCCGGAGGCGACGTCCGGTACGGGACCGCCTGCGGCACCGGCCGAGCCATCACAGACGGCGCCCGCCGCCGCGGGAAGGGCGGAAGCGCGGGAGGCGGCCGAGGCGTCGGAGTGGCCGGGAGCTTCGGGAGCCCTAAAAGCATCCGCAGGGCCGGCTGCGCCGGAGACTGCAGCGGCGCCCCCCGCACCGTCCGCACCCGAGGTGCCCGAGACGGCAGCGGCATCCGCCGCGCCCGCGAGGGCGGCGGGCTCCGGAGTCGTCCGTGGCGCGGGCTTGTTTCCGGAGGTTGCGGGGTTGCCGGAGGCTCCGGCCGGTCCGACGGCAGCGGTCCCGCTCAGCAAGCGCTCCACGGCGTCGTCGTCCAGCCAGTCTTCCAGCCAGTCGTACCGGTGGTCGTCCGCCATCACATGTCCTTCTGCGTCCGCGCACGCATTTGCGTCACACCGGCAGAAGCATTCGCTCCGGGGTGTGACCCGGGCCGGGCCCGCCGCTGCTGGGGGACGGTGTCGGTGACCGGCCTGCCCGCCGGCCGGTCGGCGCCGCCGGGTGCCGGGGCCGTTCCGTGCTCCCCCGCGGCGCCGGCCGGGCCGTCGGCTCCGTCGATGCCGTCGGTCGCCGACGTCACCATTTCGGCCAGCCGGCGCAGCCCGCGGTGCGCGGCGGTGCGCACCGCGCCCGGGCGCTTGCCGAGGACCCCGGCGGCGCTCTTGGCGTCGAGGCCGACGACCACGCGCAGGACGACGGCTTCCGCCTGGTCCTGCGGGAGCCGGGCTATCAGGGCGAGGGTGTTGCCGGTGCCGACGGCCTCCAGGGCCTCGCCGGCGGTGTCGGCGTCGGCGGCCCGGCCGGCGAGTTCGCTCTCGTCGCCGCCGATGGCGGGGCGCCGGCCGCGCATGCGTATGTGGTCCAGGGCGCGGTTGCGGGCGATCCGGGCGGCCCAGCCGCGGAAGCGGTCCGCGTCGCCGGTGAACCGTTCGAGGTCGCGGGCGATCTGCAGCCACGCCTCGGAGGCCACGTCTTCGGCGTCGGCCTCGCCGACGAGCGTCCGCACGTACCCGAGCAGGCGGGGGTGCACGGAGCGGTAGACCGTACGGAATGCCGTCTCGTCCCCACCCTGGGCCGCGTCGACCGCGGCCGTCAGCTCGGCGTCGTCCCCCTGCACGCCCTCATCCTGCACCACTCGGAGATTCCGTGGCTCAGTAGCCCGCCGGCCCGCTGCCGTAAGGATTCTGCGGCGGGTTGGGCCAGCCGGCCGCGGGGCCGCCGGGCTGCTGCACGGGGGCATACCCGGGCGCGCCGTAGGGCACACCGGCGGGAACGGGTCCGCCCGCGCCCGTCATGGCGCGCTGCTCCTGCAGGCGGGAGAGCTGGCGGACGACGAAGATCGCGAGGACGCCGGCGACCAGCATCAGCAGCGTGCCGAGGCCGGAGACGTTGGCCGCGTTCTTGAGCGCCTCGACGTCCTCCCGCCAGGTGGAGCCGTCGTAGCCCTTGGTGGCGATCCGCGTGGAGGCGCCGAGGCTCATCACCGTCGAGAGGAGGTTGCAGACGCCGGAGGCGATCCAGAGGGTCCACCAGGTGTTCAGCAGGCCCTTGCCGGCGCCGTGCGGGGCGCTGGCCTTGTAGATGTCGTTGACGATCTGCTTGGGGAACCAGAGGTTGACCACCGGCGTGAACCACGCGCCGGCCGCCCAGCCGATGCCCAGGCGCTGGGTGCCGGGCGCGAAGTACTCGGCGTTGATCCGGGCCCGCCGGAACCAGATGGCCCAGAACGTGGCCGAGGCGGCCAGGGTCAGGAGGTAGAGCAGCGAGGAGACGGTGGCCACGGCGTCCGTGTCCTCCAGGTCCTCCTGCGTGGTGGAGGTCACGCCGTTGTCGAGCATGTCCTGCAGCGCCATGCGCGTCTGGGTGTCGGCCCAGAAGACGAACAGCAGCGCCGCCACGCTCGCCCCGAGCGCGACCATCAGCGCGATCCGCAGGCCGCGGCGCAGGTCGACGCCGCCGACGGGCATCGGGGGCTGCGGCATGGCGGGGGCGTACGGGTAGCCGGGCGCGGGGGCGGGCGCCATGGCGGCCTGCTGCTGGTAGGCGCCGCAGGCGGCGCAGCGGCCGTCCGGGCCGACGGCGACGGCGCGGCAGTGACCGCACGGATACATAGGTGAGAACCCCCTGGAATGTGGCCGATTTTCCCGTTCGTCCGGTTTCATCCGGACCTGGCCACTGGGACGACGAGCGAGAGAGGCGCACGCTGGAGCGGCGCGGACCCGCACGTTACGGGCAGCGACCCGGCTTCGTCCAGAAAGGGCCTCCGGCACGCCGGTATGACAGTGTGACGGATTGACGGCCTGCGGCGCTGTAGGAGGTGTGGGCCCCACCAGGGTCCGCACCGGACGACGGTCGGGGCCTCTCCTGTGGGGGGTGGCGGCCCCCGCCGTCCTCCGTCCGGGCCCGCCCCGCCCTGCCCCGCCTCCGATGCGTGCGCTTACGCCGCGTCCTCCTGCGCCCCGTCCTGGGCACCGTCCTGCGCCGCGTCCTTGGCCACGTCCTTGACCGTGATCGTCAGGTCGTTGGTCACCGTGAAGTACGGCCGCAGCCGCACCTCGCCGCGCACCGCGCCCGGGAAGGTGTCGACGCCCTTGCGGTCGGCGAAGTCACCGGCGATCCGGCCGACGCGCACCAGCGCCGCGCCCGCCTTCGGCCGCACCCACAGGTCCCACAGGTCCTGCTCCTCCTCCGGCTTCTGCCGCTGCTGCATCGGCTCGTAGGGCAGGCTCCCCGAACCGTTCTTGAGCGGCGCCCGCACGTCGGCCGCGGAGCCGTCGCCGTGGCGCAGCCGTGCGATGAGCTCGGCGCCCTCGCCGAGGGCCGTGCCGTGAGCACGGACGCGGACGCGGACGGCATCGGCGCCGACCTGCACCTCGGTGGCCTCGGCGTGCTGCGGGCGCAGCCAGGTGCGGACGGCGAGGAAGCCGTCGCTCGTCTCGTACGGCACGGCGGCGGCGACGCCGGCGGCGGTCTGCGCCAGCTCCAGCCCGAGCAGGGCCTTCTGCTCGACCAAGGCGGCGGTCAGGCGGCGGCGCGACTTGTCGCCGGAGCGCTCGGCGTAGGTGTCCCAGCGGCCCTCGGGCAGGGTGTGCGCGCTGCGGTCGAGACGGGCCTCGACCCAGGTGCCGGGCTCGCGGCGGGCCGGGAGCGGCACGCGCACGGCCTCCTTGCCCTTGGTGCCGCGGTGGCGCAGCAGCAGGTGCGTGTCCGCGGCGGTGAGCTGGTCGGCGCGCAGGCGCACGACGAGCGAGCCGTCGGCGGCGACGGCGCAGCGGGCCTCCGGGTGGGCGACCTCGCCGGGGGCGGGCGCGGCCACGGCCGGCTGCTTCTTGCGGCCGCCGCCGAACAGGCCGCCGAACAGGCCCTTCTTCTTCTCGGTGGCGGTGGTGCAGCCCGGGCGCAGCTCCTCGAACAGCTCCTCGTAGCGGGTGGCGATGCGGGAGGGCTCGTAGCGGCCGGCGGTCTCGCGGGCGGCGGAGCCGAGGCGGGCGCGCAGATCGGCGTCCCCGGTGATCTTCAGGAGGGCGTCGGCGTAGGCGTCGACGGTGGCCTGCTCACCCGCCTCCGGGCCGGCCAGGGGGACCAGCACACCGTCGGTGCCGTCGGTGAGGATCTCGCGCGGGCCGTAGGGGCAGTCGGTCGCGACGACCGGCAGGCCCGCGTGCATGGCCTCCACGATCGTCATGCCGAAGGACTCCGCGTCGGAGGCGACAGCGGCGACGGCGCCCTTGGACCACTCGGTCTCGATCGGCGAGCGGGCGCCCATGAGCGTGATCCGCTCGTAGAGGCCGAGCTCCTCGATCTGCTTGCGCAGCTTGGCCTTGGCGGGGCCGCGGCCGTAGATGCGCAGGTGCCACTCGGGGCGCTGGGCGGCGACCTTGGCGAAGGCCGCGACGAGGCGGTCGTAACGCTTGACGGCGACGAGGCGGCCGGCGGAGACGATCAGGCGGGACGTGCCGTCGGAGGGCTCCGCGACGGGGGCGGGGACCGCGTTGGGAATGGAGAGGATGCGCGCGCGGGCGTCGGGCAGGGCCTCGCGGTAGTGCCCGGCGTCGGCCTCGGAGACGGTGGCGAAGGCGTCCAGGGCGGCGATCGCCGGGTCCATCACGGCGTGCAGCTCGGGGACGTGCGCCTCGTGCGTGAGGTGCTCCTGGCCCAGGCGCAGGTAGCGGTCGGAGCCGTACGTCGCGAGGTAGCCGATGAGCTTGGGGCGGGTGGCGATGACGACGTCGGCGTCGGTGGCGGCGAGGTGCTCGCGCACGCGCTGGTCGGTGAGGGCCGTCGCGGCCATCCGGCCGTTGTCGATGCGCTCGTCCCGGAAGATCTCGCTGGCCTGCTGGTTGAGGGGCGCCTCGAACTCGTCGCCGTCGGTGCCCTCGCGCAGGTCGACCAGGGGCGTGAGGCGCACGCGCGGGTCGATGTCCAGCTCGGGAACGTCCACGGGCCGGTTGACGCTGATGATCCGGACCTCGTGCCGGTCCGCGAGGGCGGTGGCGAGGTTGACGGTCGAGCGGATGGTGCCGCCGATGCCGTACGCGTTGTGCAGCAGGAATTCGATCTTCATCGGGCCCTCGTTCTGATGCGCGTGCTTCCTCCCGGAGGTTAGGCCCTTCGGGGCGACCCCCGCACGCACCGGCTCCGCCGGGGGGTACGGGGTGGGCTCCGCCCGGGGAGATCCACTCACCGCCGACGGCTCCCGATCCCGCCGGACCCCCACCGCGGGGGTCGGGCGTCGTAGCGGCGGAGGGCTTTGCGGTGCGCTGCCCGGCGACGAGGGTTCACCGGGAACCGGGCCCCCCGCGCCGGCCCCCTGCCGCCCGGCAGGCACGCTCACCGCCGGCGGCTCCCGATACCGCCGACCCCCACCGCGGGGGTCGGGCGCCGTTGCGGCGGAGGCTTTGCGGTGCGCTGCCCGGCGGCGAGGCTCCGGCGGGAGCCGGGCCTGCCGACGCACCCGGCCCCTGCCGCCCAGGAGGCCCGCTCACCGCCGGTGAGCCGCGATCCCGCCGGACCCTCGTCGCGGGGGTCGGGCGCCGTTGCGGCGGAGGGTTTTCCGGTGCGCTGCCCGGTGGCGAGGGTTTGCCGGGAGTCGGGCCCGGCGGCGCCGGGTCCCTGCCGATCGGCGGGGCCGTTACCGGATCCGTGCGTCCAGTGCCGTGAAGTCCTGCCACGGCAGTGTCGGCTTGCGGGCGTCCCACAGGCGCTGGGCGACCGCGGCGAGCGGCAGGCGGATGCCGTCGGCGACCTGCTGGGCGTTCTGCGCCTCGGGCCGGTCGCACCAGACGGCGAGCCGGCCGCCCGGCACCCGGTCCGGCCCGGCCTGCCCGGGCACGGGCACGGTGCCGCGCAGCACGGGCGGCGACCACTGCTCGTAGATGCGCTGCCCGGTGGGGTACTTGAACTGGTTGGGCTCGCCGAGGACGTAGTAGAGGTACTCGTCGTTGAGGTTGACGAGGGTGCGCCCCTCCTTCAGGTACTCCTCCGGCGGGCGGGCGCCGATCTCCTTGCCCGTCCAGTACTCGACCTCGATGTCCTTGCTCGCGGCGACGACGCCGCCGCGGAAGAAGCCGTCGTTCCAGGCCTTGGCCTTCTTGCCGAGGGTGCGCACGAGGGCGGCCCGGTCGTTGAGCCAGCCGGTGGCCAGGTCCTGGACGCGGGCGCGCGGCCCGTACTTCTCCCTGGCGCGGGCGGCCAGGCGCGGGTAGGAGGCCTCGGGGTTCTTGGCCATCAGCGCGCGGTACTCGTCGGCGCCGAGGTGGAAGTACGGGCCGGGGAAGAGCGGCGCGTACTCGCGCAGCAGGTCGTCGACGATGCGGGCGGCGTCGGGGTTGGCGATGTCGATCGCGCCGCGGGCGGCGGTGCCGGCGGCGTTGCGCAGCTGGAGCGTGGGGTGGGCGGCGATGACGGCGCCGAGGTGCCCGGGCGAGTCGATCTCGGGGATGACGGTGATGTGCAGGGACTCGGCGAGGGCCACGATGCGGCGGACCTCGGCCTTGGTCAGCCGCTGCGGGGAGACGATCTCGGGGTGGGAGTCGCTCTCGATGCGGAAGCCCTGGTCGTCGGAGAAGTGCAGGGCGAGCTGGTTGAGCTTGAGGGCGGACAGCTCGCGCAGCCGGGCCTCGATCCACTCGGCGGTGAAGTGCTTGCGGGCGATGTCGAGGTGGAGTCCGCGCTGGGCGCGGTCGGGGGCGTCGCGCACGACGCCTTCGGGGAGCCCGCCGCCGGAGCGCACGGCTTGCAGGAGGGTGCGCGTGCCGTAGAACACTCCGGCTTCGCCCGCCGAGGCGACGAGCACCTTGCCGTCGCGGGCGCTCAGCTCGTACGCCTCGGCCGCGAGGGGGCCCTGGCCGGTGCCGGGGCGCAGGGCGAGTTCGACGTCGCCGGCGCGGGCGGGGCCGGCCGCGTAGCCGAGCTTGAGCTCGCCGGCCAGGCGGCGGCCCTCGTCGGCGAGCGGGCCGGAGGCGACCACGCGGGCGCCGTCGGAGGGCCGCCAGCCGGGGCCGGGGGCGGCCTCGGCCGAGCGGACGGCGGGGATGGCGCGGGGGATCCCGGCGGGGACGGGGGCCTGCGCCGCGGACTGGCGGGCGGGCGACCGGGACTGGACGGCGGAGGAGGAGGCGGTGGACGCGCCGGGGGAACGGGAGTCGTCGCCGCCGGGCCGGGTGCCGGTCTCCCGGGGGCAGCCCATGAGGGTCATGGTGGCCAGGAGGACGCCGGCGCAGACGGTCCCCCGGACGGCCGAGGCCCTGGTCATCCTGAGGCGCGGTCCCATGGGGCAAGCCTCCTCTTCCGGAGTCTTCACGGCTCTTTCGGCCCGAATGGGGCGAAGGTAGTCCTCTTTCCCCCGGGACCGTTCCGCCCATGTCCACCGCGCTCCGGAATCCGCCCCCGTCCGAATGAAATTCATCCATACGCCGGACGGTGGCCGAGAAGCATCGCTACGGTGGCGGCCCGGTTTGACTCCCCACCCGCCCGGTGCCCCCGGGTTCACCCGCCCGGCGTCCCCGGGCCTGCTGCCGGAGGTTCGGAGATCACGCTGTACGGCCTCGACCGCCACGGCCTCGACCGGCTCAACTCCGCCACGCCCGGCGCCGCCGAGGCCGCCCTCCTCGCCTGCTGCGGCAGCCGCCGCTGGGCGCGCCGCCTCGCCGACCTGCGCCCCTACCCCGATCTGCGCACCCTGCTGAACACCGCGGAGCACGCCGCCCGCGGCCTGGCCCCGGCCGATCTGGCCGAGGCGCTCGCCGACGAGAGCGCGCCGCAGCACCTGTTCGCGGCCTCCCCCGCCGGCTCCGCCGACCTCGGCGGTCCCGCCCGCACCGAGGCGGCCCGCAGTGCGCTGCGCCGGGCCCAGGCCGCCTACGAGGCCCGATTCGGCCATGTTTTCGTGCTCTGCCTGGACGGCAGCCGCCCGGAGGAGGCCCTGGACCGCGCCCTGGCCGCCCTGCGCGCCCGGCTCGCCGCCACCCCGGCCGAGGAGGCCGCGACCACCGCCGCGGAGCTCGCCCGTCTGGCCCGCGGGCGGCTCGCCCGGCTGGCCCCGGACACCCCGCCCATGCGGCCCCGTACCGCCCGGCCGTGCGGGACATAACACCCATTCGGACGGACGTCGCAGGCCAGAGTGGGTGCGGAATTCCTCTCGGGGACACCCCTTCCGGCCCTTGACGAGCGCGCTCATGCCTGTTTGATCACACCTGCGGACCCCGGGACGCCGAACCGACAAGGCGTCGCTACGATGGCCAGGGCCGGTGGACCGTACCCGGCCGGGCCCGACCGACAGAGAAGCCGGCAGGCCCTGATCCCCGCTCCCGGAGGGTTTTCCGTGCCGGCTGGAACGCTGTACCGCGGCCGGGAAGGCATGTGGTCCTGGGTGGCTCACCGAGTCACCGGCGTCCTCATTTTCTTCTTCCTGTTCGTGCACGTCCTGGACACCGCGCTCGTCCGCGTCTCCCCCGAGGCGTACGACGACGTCGTCGCGACGTACAAGACACCCGTCGTGAATCTGATGGAGTACGGCCTCGTGGCCGCCATCCTCTTCCACGCGCTCAACGGCCTCCGCATCATCGCGGTGGACTTCTGGTCCAAGGGCCCGCGGCGCCAGAAGCAGATGCTGTGGTGGGTCGTCGGTATCTGGGCTGTGCTGATGGCAGGCGCCTTCTACCCCGTGCTCCAGCACACGCTGCGCACGCTGTTCGGGAGCTGAGTCGCGAAATGTCTGCTGAAACCACCCCCGCCACCGCCGCCGCGGCCGACGTCTCCCTCTACGACGCCGACAACCCGGCCCCGGTCATCGAGGCGCCCCGCAAGCGCACCAAGAAGACCCCGAAGACGACCCGCACGAACTTCGAGCTGTACGGCTGGCTGTTCATGCGGCTGTCCGGCATCGTCCTGGTCGTCCTGGTCCTCGGCCACCTGCTGATCCAGCTCGTCCTCGACGGCGGTGTCAGCAAGATCGGCTTCGCCTTCGTGGCGGGCCGCTGGGCCTCGCCGTTCTGGCAGGCCTGGGACCTGGTCATGCTCTGGCTCGCGATGCTCCACGGCGCCAACGGCCTCCGCACCGTCATCAACGACTACGCGGAGCGCGCGACGACCCGTTTCTGGCTGAAGAACCTGCTGTACGCGGCCACGGTGTTCACCGTCCTGCTGGGCACGCTGGTGATCTTCACCTTCGACCCGAACATCCGCTAGAGCCCGGGGCTGACGACACCATGAAGATCCACAAGTACGACACCGTCATCGTCGGCGCCGGCGGCGCCGGCATGCGCGCGGCCATCGAGTCGACCAAGCGCAGCCGCACCGCGGTGCTCACCAAGCTCTACCCGACCCGCTCCCACACCGGCGCCGCCCAGGGCGGCATGGCCGCCGCCCTCGCGAACGTCGAGGAGGACAACTGGGAGTGGCACACCTTCGACACGGTCAAGGGCGGTGACTACCTGGTCGACCAGGACGCCGCCGAGATCCTGGCGAAGGAGGCCATCGACGCGGTCCTCGACCTCGAGAAGATGGGCCTGCCGTTCAACCGCACCCCGGACGGCACCATCGACCAGCGCCGCTTCGGCGGTCACAGCCGCAACCACGGCGAGGCCCCGGTCCGCCGGTCCTGCTACGCCGCGGACCGCACCGGCCACATGATCCTCCAGACGCTGTACCAGAACTGCGTCAAGGAGGGCGTGGAGTTCTTCAACGAGTTCTACGTCCTGGACCAGCTGATCACCGAGGTCGACGGCGTCAAGAAGTCGGCCGGTGTGGTCGCCTACGAGCTGGCCACCGGCGAGATCCACATCTTCCAGGCGAAGGCGGTCATCTACGCCTCCGGCGGCACCGGCAAGTTCTTCAAGGTGACGTCGAACGCCCACACGCTCACGGGCGACGGCCAGGCGGCCTGCTACCGCCGCGGCCTGCCGCTGGAGGACATGGAGTTCTTCCAGTTCCACCCGACGGGCATCTGGCGCATGGGCATCCTGCTGACGGAGGGCGCCCGCGGTGAGGGCGGCATCCTCCGCAACAAGGACGGCGAGCGCTTCATGGAGAAGTACGCGCCGGTCATGAAGGACCTCGCGTCCCGTGACGTCGTCTCGCGCTCCATCTACACGGAGATCCGCGAGGGCCGCGGCTGCGGTCCCGAGGGCGACCACGTCTACCTCGACCTCACCCACCTGCCGCCGGAGCAGCTGGACGCCAAGCTCCCGGACATCACCGAGTTCGCGCGCACCTACCTCGGCATCGAGCCCTACACGGACCCGATCCCGATCCAGCCCACCGCGCACTACGCCATGGGCGGCATCCCGACCAACGTCGAGGGCGAGGTGCTGGCCGACAACGACACCGTCGTCCCCGGCCTCTACGCCGCCGGCGAGGTCGCCTGCGTGTCCGTGCACGGCGCCAACCGCCTGGGCACCAACTCGCTGCTCGACATCAACGTCTTCGGCAAGCGGGCCGGCATCGCGGCCGCGGAGTACTCCGCCAAGGCCGACTACGTCGAGCTGCCGGAGAACCCCGCGCAGTTCGTGGCCGAGCAGGTCGAGCGGCTGCGCAACTCCACCGGCAAGGAGCGGGTCGCCGAGCTCCGCAAGGAGCTGCAGGAGACCATGGACGCCAACGTCATGGTCTTCCGCACCGAGCAGACCATCAAGACGGCCGTCGAGAAGATCGCCGAGCTGCGCGAGCGCTACAAGAACGTGTCCGTCCAGGACAAGGGCAAGCGCTTCAACACCGACCTGCTGGAGGCCATCGAGCTGGGCAACCTGCTCGACCTGGCCGAGGTGATGGCCGTGTCCGCGCTCGCGCGCAAGGAGTCCCGCGGTGGTCACTACCGCGAGGACTACCCCAACCGCGACGACGTCAACTTCATGCGCCACACCATGGCGTACCGCGAGGTCGACGCGGACGGCAAGGACTCGATCCGCCTCGACTACAAGCCGGTCGTCCAGACCCGCTACCAGCCGATGGAGCGTAAGTACTGATGAGCACCGCGACTCTCGACAAGGTCGAGGCCGACTCCGCGGCCTCGCCCTACATCAAGGTCACCTTCCGCGTCCGCCGGTTCAACCCGGAGGTCTCGGACGAGGTCACCTGGCAGGACTTCGAGATCGAGATCGACCCCAAGGAGCGGGTCCTCGACGGTCTCCACAAGATCAAGTGGGACGTCGACGGTTCGCTGACGTTCCGCCGCTCCTGCGCGCACGGCATCTGCGGCTCCGACGCGATGCGCATCAACGGCAAGAACCGCCTCGCGTGCAAGACGCTGATCAAGGACATCAACCCGTCGAAGCCGATCACGGTCGAGCCCATCAAGGGCCTGACGGTCCTGAAGGACCTCGTGGTCGACATGGAGCCGTTCTTCCAGGCCTACCGCGACGTGATGCCCTTCCTGATCACCAAGGGCAACGAGCCGACGCGCGAGCGCCTGCAGTCCGCCGAGGACCGCGAGCGCTTCGACGACACCACCAAGTGCATCCTGTGCGCCGCGTGCACGTCCTCGTGCCCGGTGTTCTGGAACGACGGCCAGTACTTCGGCCCGGCGGCGATCGTCAACGCCCACCGCTTCATCTTCGACTCGCGCGACGAGGCCGGTGAGCAGCGCCTGGAGATCCTGAACGACAAGGACGGCGTGTGGCGCTGCCGCACGACGTTCAACTGCACGGACGCCTGCCCGCGTGGCATCGAGGTCACCAAGGCGATCCAGGAGGTGAAGCGAGCGCTCATCACGCGCCGCTTCTGACCTGCGGTCCGCCGCGCCTTCGGAAAGGTCCCGCTCCCGCGAGGGAGCGGGACCTTTTCGTTCCGCTCGGGCCGGGCGCTCAGAACGACTTCAGCGCGGCCCGCGCCAGCGCCTCGTCCTCGCGGCGGCGCGCCTGCATCGTCTCGGCCACCCCGAGCAGGGCCCGCTTGCGGCGCCGGAGCTCGGCCATCTGCTCCTCCACCCGGGCCAGTTGGTCCTCCAGCACCCGCGCGGAGTGGGCGCACGTGTGCAGGCCCGGGCCGCCCTGGGCGCAGGGCAGCAGGGTGCGGATGGTCCCGGTCGTCATGCCGGCGCCGAGGAGCTCGCGGATGCGGCCGACGTGGCCGACGGCGTCGGGGCGGTACTTGCGGTAGCCGTTGGCGTCCCGCTCGGAGTGGAGCAGGCCCTGCTCCTCGTAGTAGCGCAGGAGCCGGGGGCTGACCCCGGTCCGGCGGGACAGTTCTCCTATGCGCATGCGCGGTTCTCCCCATCGGAGCGCTCGGAACGCTCGGCACGCTCGGAGCGCTCAAGGCACTCGGGACTTGACCTTGACACTGGTGTCATACGGCAACCTCTTGGCCATGACACAGATTCCTGCATTCGCCACGACCGTCACCGGCTCCGGCCCCGGCATCCTCCTCGCGCACGGCGCGGGCGGCAGCATCGAGGGGAACTACGCGCCGATCAGGGCGGCGCTGTCCGAGGGGCACACCGTGGTGGCGCCCGACTACCCCGGTTCCGGTGCGACGCCGCGTATGGAGCGGCTGACGCTGGACGACCTGGTGGACGGGATCGTGGCCGCCGCCGACGAGGCGGGCCTGGAGACGTTCACGCTGCTGGGCTACTCGCTGGGCACGCTGGTGTCCGTGCGGACGGCGGCCCGGTTCCCGGAGCGGGTGCGCGGGCTGGTGCTGACGGCGGGTCTGGCCCGGCCGGACAACCGCACACTGGCCTCGCTGTACCTGTGGCAGAAGCTGCTGGCCGACGGTGACCTCAAGGCCTTCGCCCGGTTCGTCGCCCTGTCCGGCTTCGGCCAGAACTTCTACAACGCCGTGCCCGCCGAGCACGTGCCGGCCTTCCTGGACCTGATCGCCGCGGGCGTCCCGGCCGGCGCCTTCGAGCAGGCCGGCGTGGTCGCGGCCTCCGACACCCGGCCCCACCTGGCCCGGATCTCGGTGCCGACCCTGGTGATAGCCACCTTGCAGGACACCCTCGTCTCCCCCGCCAACTCCCGTCTCCTGGCGGACGGGATCCCCGGCGCGGAGTACGCCGAGATCGACACGGGGCACATCCCGATGGCCGAGAAGCCGCGCGAGTGGGAGAAGCTGATCCTCGACTTCCTTGCCCGCAAGGAACTCTGACGATCACTTGGCCGGTTTTCCTGACGAACGGCCGTTCCTGTGTTTGAGTGAGGCGCATCACTGGGCGGAGGGGGCGCGGGGATGCGGCGGAGCTTGTTGAGGACGCTGCGGCGGGCGGCCTCGGTGGGGTGGGCCGTGAAGACGGG
>NZ_JBPQTS010000151.1:0-18699 GCF_051386455.1 Streptomyces sp. URMC 124 | reverse complement strand
CGGAGGCATCGCGATCGACCCCGACGGCACGCACCGGATCTGGTTCGATCTGGACCTCGATCAGTAGCTCAGCAGGTTACGGGCGGAGTCACAGCCGGATCGAGGCCACGGTGACGGTGCCGTGGTAGACGTAGGCGCGCTTGTCGAACCTCATCGCCACAGCCCGGAAGTTCTTCAGAGCGTTGATCGTCCGCTCCACTTCGTTCCTGCCCTTGTAGATCGCCTTGTCGAAGCCGGCGGGTCGGCCACCCCTGCTGCCGCGGGCTTGCCGGTTGGCCCGCTGGTTCTTCGGTTCGGGGAGGGCGTGCTTGATCTGACGTCTTCGCAGGTAGCGGCGGTTTCTTCGGGACGAGTACGCCTTATCGCCACCGAGATGGCCGGGCCGGGTGCGCGGGTGTCCGCCGCCCGCACGGCCGACGCGGATGCGCTCCATGACCGGGATGAGCTGCGGGGCATCGCCTCACTGGCCCGGTGTGATCAGCAGAGCGAGGGGACGGCGGCCACCTTCCCGGCGAGGTGGATCTTGCAGGTGAGGCCGCCCCGGAAGCGTCCGAGCCCCTCGTCGGGGCGGTGCTGCCGGGGCGTGCGCCGAAACGCGTCGGCAGATCACGCCACGGAACCCCGGTACGCTGCCGGAAGGGAATCCCGTTGATCACTCTGCGATGGCTCCCAACGCCCGCCGCACTGGCCGGACGTCGGCAGATGCCGCTTCAGCTGGGCCCACTCATCGGCCGTCAGATCTCCCCGCCCCATGGGCACGCCAACGATCCGAGGGCGGCGAGGTCACGTGATCCGCCGGACAGCCCCTAGTCGTCGCCACCGTCGCTGCCGCCACTGGAACGTCCGCTTCGACCTCCGGACTGCAGGAGGCTGAGGAGCACGTCAGCAGTCACTGACACCACGCGCATCCAGCGCGGTACGTCGATGTCCCCGTCGGCGGTGGACTCGGCGGGGGATTCGCCCGGAGAATCGGTCACGCGTCCGAGCGTAGCGCCCCCGGCGGGCCCGGGGCGCTGCGCTCAGCTCGCGTATTGGGCGCCTACGTGTCTGACTGACGCTGAAATGTGGTTCTCAGGTCGTTCCTATGCCGAGCACGGCTGCGGGCAGGTTGATCTCCGGGCGCAAGACCGCTGCGAAGAGGCGAACACGCTTGCCGGCCGGACCGTTGCGGCAGGGGCAGGGGCAGGGGCGTTCAGTGGCCCAGGCCTGCGCGCAGCGTGACCCCGAGCCAGGTGACCGTCAAGCCGACCGGGTAGCTCTTGGTGGTTGCCTCAGTGCTGGATCAGGCCGCCGACAGGTACGGGAGCGACGTGGCCGGTTGCCGGAAGGGTCTGCGCCAGGGCGAGGCCGACGTCGACCAGCGATGAGCGGCGCAGGCCGGCGACATCGGGGATCGGGGTCCAGGCAGATTCTGCGATGTCGCCGTTCGGCTCAGGCCGGAGTTGACCGCCGGTGATGCGGACCTTGTAGAAGATGCCGACGTTCTGGTGCTCCGGTCCGCCGGGGACGATGCGTTCGGCCGCGGGGATGATCCTTGAGTCCACTCCCAGCAGGCGTTCGACCACCGCGCTGCAGCCGGTCTCCTCAGCGACCTCTCGGATCACTGCATCGAACGGATCCTCCGCTTGCTCGACCCTGCCGCCTGGAAGAGTCCAGTTGGTCTCGCCCTTCAGCGGTACGTGTCGGGCGAGCAACACCCGCCCGTCCTCGATGCACACGGCGTACGCCGCCAGCCGGAAACTCATCCCTGTCCTTCCCCTCCCTCCTCGCCGGACGCTACCTCAACGTCCAAGGTCCGCGCATGACTGGCTTGTCGGCCCGTCAGCTGGGGCTTGCCTATCCTGTGGGCCGAGACGCACCGGACCGCTCCGTGCGTGCCGCGCTCTCGTACGCGCCGTACGGCCTGGATCGCGCTCCCGGCCGCCGTAGCCGTGATCGTCGCCCCGGACGGCTCGGGTGCCTCGGACGCCTCGGGTACGGCGGCGCGGCAGCCGAGCCTGGGGCGCGTACTCGCGCGAGGTCTGGCGTTCGACGCCGGAGGGCAGCGCCGCGCTGTTCGAGGCGGCTGCCAGGATCCCCGGTGTCGCCCTCATGGACGGGGCCGCCGACGCGACCGACCCGGCCGGAATCGCCGTCGCGCACACCGGCCCCAACAGCCACCAGGAGTGGATCTTCGGCAGGAACACCTACGAGTATCTCGGCCGACGCGAGATACTGGTCAAGCCGTACCGGGGCCTCGAATCCGGGGCCCTCACCTATTGAGTCCGTGATCACGAAGCGGGCCGTGGTCGACGCGGAGCAAGGGAACGTCCCGGATGCAGGACGCTCTGATCCTTCCTTCCGCCGAGCTGCCGCCTGTCACGTGACCGCGGACAGGGCCAAGCCGTCGGCGGTAAGGAAGTCACTGGTGATGAAGGCCTGTTCGGCCGTGACGTCGGTGATGAAGACGAACGGCGGTGACAGCGGAGGCACGGGCAGCGTGTCCGGGCTGAAGGTCAGGCACACCAGGCCCTGGACGCAGCCGCTGAACCGGGTGAGGTAGAGCCTGACGTCACCCTGCAGGCGCAGCTCTTCTGCCCCGAGGAGGAGGTCGGCGCTTCCGTCGGCGGTGCGTAGCCGGTAGTGGGAGAGGGACGCCGCCCGCATGTGCAGCACCATGACTCTCCGGGGACCGGTGAGGGTGGGAACGCGTGTGACTTCGGCGATGGTGAGGCCTGCGGGGGAGAAGCGGGTCGTCGTCACCGTCGGGGGCGTGCGGGCGACTTGCGCGACCCCGGGTTCCTGTTGCGGCCGCTCCCCGGGGGCGGCCGTCGCTGCGATGAGGAGGGCCGGTAGCGCAGCCGCGAGGGCCTTGGGCGGGGACGGCCTCCTCCTCCAAGGCACCTCCTTCGCCGGCGCCGGCCCCGGCCCCGGCGCCGGATCCGGTGCCGGATCCGCCGGTACGGGACCGGGCGCCCGGTTCGCGAAGCCGGCGGAGCCCTCCGGCGCCGCAGGCGTCCAGGCGAACCCCATCGCGCCGCCCGCGATCCCGAGCAGCATCCCTACGAGGAATCCACCCAGGTTGCTGGCCGCGAAGGAGGCCACAGACAGGATCACGGCGTGGACCGAGACGTAGTGGCGGGCATGCGGCAGGAACCACAGGAACAGCCCGGCCGCCATCAGGGCCGCACCGATGGCGAAGGCGGCGATCGCCCCGACCCCCAGGCTCAAGGCCACCGACCACGGGGCGAGCGGCACGGCCATCAGCTCGGCCCCGCCGAGGAGTAACAGCACTCCGGCCCAGAAGGGGCGCGTGCGGCGCCATCTCGCCGATCGCTTCGTCAGAAGCACGCCGAGCCGTCCAGGGCCACGTCGAGCTTGAGCCCCTTGAGCCGGAAGTTGCCCCCGGTGGCCGACCAGGCGTGCGAGCGCACGCCGCTGACCGACACGCCGTCGGCCTGCAGCCCGAACTGTCCCGGCTCGCCCTGGAGCCCCGGCACCTGGTCCAGGGTGGATGCGTCCTGGCCGAGCCGGATCCCTTCGAACGTTGCGTCACCGGCGAGGTCGGCTGTGTGGAGCACCAGCTGACGCACCTCGACGCTGCCCGCTGCGCCACCTGCCCTGAGCTTGAACACGACATTGCCCAGCGGTGTCTTGACCTGGGCGGCTTGGCAGAGGTCCGACAGTTCGGCGTCGGCGATACCGAGCAGGGCGACGGGCCGCCCCGTGCCGTCGACGGACCGGTCGACCCCGACGACCGAGGCGAGGCCCTGGCTCGACAGCTGTCCCGATGACACCTGGAACGCCGAGCCCGATACGGCGAAGGACGCCGCCAGCACCCCCTCCGACATCGCGATGCCCATGGCCGCCACTGCTGTCAGCGCGGGGAGGGCGACGAGGGCCGCCTTCCACCACACCGTCCTCCCCTCGACCGGACGCCGCCGCTCCGCGTTCACCCTGCCGCACCCCCGAGTCGCAGACGTGAGAGCAACCACAGTAACCACGTGCGGAGGCAGACGACTTCACTCAAAGAGGCGAAATCAACTGAACGGGTGAGGAGTTGGTGGTAAACCCCTCAAAGTCCTGAGGGGGCCCAAGCCACAGCTGGTGACCGAGGGTTCAACTCATCCCGGCTCCGGAGCGCTTCATGCCCGCTCCTCCGCCACCGACGGCCCCGCCCAAGGAACGACGGTTACGGACGCGAGGGCCGCGGAACGCACCTGAACGGAGTGAGGGTCAGGCCGGCTGGAGGTGGGCTGCGGTGTAGGGCATGGCGACGGTTTCCAGGCCGCGGACGGTGCCGAACATCGGGTGGACGTTGACTTCGAAGACCACGCCGCCGCTTTCGGCGGCCAGGTCCACTCCCGCGAACGGCAGACCGAGCGACTTGGTCGCGGATATCGCGAGCTCGGCCAGTCCGGTCGGCAGGTCCTCCTCGTGGAGGAGGGTGGAGACGGCGCCCCGGCTCTCGTTGCAGGGCGCGTCGGGGTCCGGCTGGATGTGCTCGACCGCCCGCAGCACGCGCCCGCCGAGGACCACGACCCGGTACTGGTGGCGCCGTCCGTCCGGAAGGAAGTTGGCGGCGTCGCGGGAGATCAGCCAGTCCTCGCCGGCGGTGGCGTAATGGCGTGCGGCGGCGGTGAGCTGGGGGTGGGTGGTGATGTGGAAGACGTCGTGGCCGCCCATGCCGATGGTCGGCCGGGCCCATACGTCACGGCCGAGGCGGTCGAACGCCTCGGCGGCCTCGTTCGCGGTGGGGCGCGAGAACGCGACGGTGGGCATGTGCGCTATGCCGTCGCGAACGAAGCATTCGGTGGTGCGGTCCTTCTCGGTCGCCGCCCGCCAGGCCTGCCCGTCGGTGCCCAGTGACCGGGCGCCGTGGGCGCGCAGCAGGCGCTGGCAGTCCTCGAAGTGCCGGCGCCGGTGCGGGGGAATCTCGTAGACCAGCACGGTGTCCGTCGTCACCGTCAGCTGGCCGGCTTCCAGGAGCAGCCCGTCACCGTCCGCTGTGATGCGGCCGTTCCCGCCGGTCATGAAGTGCCGCGCGTCCATCTGGACCGGATCCCGGCCCGTGAGGGTGCGTGCTGCGGTAACGAGCATCTCCCGGCTGCCTTCGGTCGAGCTGTGATCGGTCATCAGGACCAGTTCTCTGGGCGCCATACCGAGCAGTCGAACCGAAGCGCCTCCGCCGGGCAACACTGCCTCGTGCGCCATTGCGCGCCCGCGTGGCTGAAACGGCGCCACCGCCGGCCGGCGCGCCACCGCCGATCCCCTGGCCGCGGGACCGGCGGCGTCCTCGTTCGGGGCGTGCCGTCAGAAGAAGTAGGCGCCGTTCACCGCTCCGTCGGCGTTGTGGCCGGCCACGGACTCGCCCGCGCCCTGAGGCGGGTTGACGTGGGCGAAGTCGACGGCGTCCGTCCAGCCGGCGAAACCGGTGACCGCACGCCACACAGCGCCCCGGGCCGGCGGCAGCGCGGGTTTCCTTGAGGGGTGCGACCGTCAACGAGGCCCACGCGGCTGCCTAGCATGGCGCCATGGACATCTCCCGGCTTTCCGTAGAGGCCCGACGGCGACGCAGCTCCGAGATGCGCGGGTTCCTGCGGTCACGGCGGGCCCGGCTGACCCCTGAAGACGTCGGGATGCCGGCCGGTGGCGGACGGCGGACGCCGGGGCTGCGCCGTGAGGAGGTGGCGGTGCTCGCCGGGGTCGGAGTGTCCTGGTACACCTGGCTCGAGCAGGGGCGCGAGATCAACGTGTCGGAAGACGTACTGGACAGCATCGCGCGCGTCCTGCGGCTCGGCCCTGCCGAGCGCGAGCACTTGTACCTGCTGGCCGGTCTGAACCCGCCGCAGGCACCCCCGGCGAACCGTCAGGTCACTCCCGGACTGCGGCGGGTGATCGACGGCTGGATGCCGCGGCCCGCGTACGTCATCGACCGGCACTGGAACCTGGTCGCCGTCAATCGTGCGGCCCGCCTGGTGTTCGGCTACGACGAGAGCGACTACAACTGCCTCGTGAGCTACTTCACCAACGCCCGCTACCGGTCAGCGATCTGTGACTGGGAGGACGGGGCCCGCGCGATCGTCGGCCGGTTCAGGGCGGACGCCGCCCGGTACCCGGACGATCCCGAGTTCGGCAGGCTGGCCGAGGACATGTGCGCGGCAAGTGCCGCCTTCGCGGACATCTGGGCGGAGCACGGGATCGGCGGCGCGACCGAGGGGCGCAAGGTCCTCAACCATCCCGATGCCGGACAACTCGTCTTCGACTACACGACCCTGCCGCTCCCGGACCTGCCGGGGCATCGGATCGTGCTCCACACCCCGGAGCCCGGTGGCGAAACCGAAGGACGGCTGGGCGCGCTGACGGACCGGGAGTCCGTGGGGGTGAGCTGAGGGCCAAGGGGCCCGCCGCGGAAGGTGGTGGTGACAGACCCAGGCTCAGCCGACACTGTCACTCCCTCGCGCCCCCGACAAGGATCGCTGTCATGAAGCGATTCACGAACAAGACGGTCCTCATCACCGGCGGGTCCAGCGGCATGGGCCTCGCCGCCGCCCGCCGCCTCCTCGACGAAGGCGCGTACGTCGTCATCACCGGACGCGACCGGTCCCGGCTGGACAGCGCCGTCGCCCGCCTGGACGCCGGGCCCGACCGGGTCCTGGCCGTGTGCGCCGACGTGGCCCGGCCCGCCGACCTCGATGCCCTGATGCGGCGGATCGAGACCTGGCGTGGCAGCCTCTCGGCGGTCTTCGCCAACGCGGGCGTAGGGGTGTTCAAACCGGGCGCCGAGATCACCGAAGCCGACTTCGACCACACCGTCGACGTCAATTTCAAGGGGGTGTTCTTCACGATCCAGAAGGCCCTGCCGCTGATGCGGGACGGCGGAGCCGTCGTCATCAACGCTTCCTGGACACTGCACCGCGGCTTGTCCGTCGCCTCCGTCTACTCCGCCGGCAAGGCCGCCGTGCACAACCTCGCGCGTACGCTGGGCGCGGAGCTGGCGCCGCGCGGTATCCGGGTCAACTCCGTCAGCCCCGGCTACATCGACACGGAGATGTACCGGGCCGCTGCCGCCGACGATCCGGACGCCGAGGCCCGCAACGCCGCCGAAGTACCCCTCGGAACCCTCGGCCACCCCGACGACGTCGCGGCGGCCGTGGCCTTCCTGGCATCGGACGACGCCTCGTACATCACGGGCCAGGACCTGGTCGTCGACGGTGGCCTCGTCGGTTCGGTGCCCGCCGCACCGTAGCCGTAGGGCAGACGGCCTTGCGGGCCGCCGCCGCGGTGCGAGTGCTCCGACCGTCTTTCGGCCCGGTTACGTACTGCGCGGAAGGTCACCGTGGACTGGGCCGTGTGAACGCCCACAACACCAGCCCGAGGCAGCTGAACGCGGCACCCAGCGCGCAGACGGCGCCCCAGCCGGCCACCGTGTAGAGGGAGGTCGCCGCGAGGGCGCCGGTGCCGCTGCCGATCGAGTAGAAGACCATGTATCCGCCGATCAGCCGGCTGCCGGCGTCCGGGTGCAGTGCGTAGATCAGGGTCTGGTTGGTGACGTGGACCGCCTGCACGGCGAGGTCGAGAAGGATCACCCCGGCGAACAGGGCCCAGAGCGAGCTGCGAGTGAAGGCCAAGGGGAGCCATGAGGCGGCGAGCAGTGCCAGGGCGATGCCGGTGGTCCACCCGGAGCGCCCGCGGTCGTTGAGGCGGCCCGCCACGGTTGCCGCCAGGGCGCCCGCGACTCCCACCAGCCCCAGCGCCCCGATCGCGCTGTGGGACAGGAGGTACGGGGCCTCGCTGAGCGGCAGGGCCACGCTGCTCCACAGGGTGCTGAAGGCGGCGAAGACCAGCAGGCCGAACAGGGCCCGGAGCCGCAGCACTGGCTCCCGTACGAAGAAGGTGATCGTGGAACGCAGGAGCTGTCCGTAGCGCAGGGGCGTCGGCGGAGCGGCACTGCGGCGCGGCAGTACTCGGTACAGCACGAGGGCGAGCAGAGTGATGAGCGACGCCGAGGCGAGGTAGACCGAGCGCCAGCCCGCGAGATCGGCCATAAGGCCCGATGCGGTGCGGGCGAGCAGGATTCCGACGACCACGCCGCTGGTGACCGGGCCGACGACTCGTCCGCGTCCGGCGGGAGGGGCCAGTGAGGCGGCGAAGGCCACCAACGTCTGCGTGACGACAGCAAGAAGCCCGGTTGCGGCCATGCCCACGAGCAGGATCGCCGCCGTGCGGGCGGCGGCCACCACGGACAGTGCCACCACCAGCAACAGTAACTGGACCACGATGAGCCGTCTGCGGTCGGCCACGTCGCCCAGCGGCACGAGGAAGAAGAGCCCCAGCCCGTATCCGACGTGCGTGAGCGTGACCACGCTGCCGACGAGTGCCGGGCCCATGGCGAGGTCTTGTCCCATGGTCACCAGGAGCGGCTGGGAGAAGTAGACGTTGGCCACCGAGGCCCCGCAGGCGACGGCGAACAGTATGACGACGCGACGGGACAGGACGAACGCGGAGCCGCCTTCCCTGCTCCGGGCTTCCCGGCGCCCTGTCGCGGCCCCACCGTTGCCGGGCATCAGCAACCCCTCCATTCCGATTCTGGTTTCATCTTGCAACCGATGATGGAAGGGCTGACGGTAGTCTCGTTGGTAGCATGTTGCAACCACGGTGCGAGTGAGTGAGGGACGTCATGGTGAGCAGGACGCGCTTCGACGACAGTGAATGTCCCGTCGCCCGGTCGGTGGACGCGATCGGTGACTGGTGGTCCCTGCTGATCGTGCGGGACGCCTTCGACGGGAGCCGGCGCTTCGGGGAGTTCCAGCGCAGCCTCGGCGTGGCGAAGAACATCCTCACCGCGCGTCTGCGGACCCTGGTCGCCGGCGGTGTCCTCGAATCCGTCCCCGCGTCGGACGGCAGCGCCTACCGCGAGTACGTGCTGACTCCGAAGGGCGAGGCGCTCTTCCCCGTCATCGTGGCACTGAGGCAATGGGGAGAACAGAATTTCTTCGCCCCGGGCGAACCGCACTCACAGTTGGTCGACCGCCGGCAGGGGCATCCCCTCCGCCCCCTGGAAGTGCTGGCCGCGGACGGGCGGCGGCTGGACCCCGACGACACCACCGTCCACAAGGTCTCCGCCCGGTAATCCGAGCCGCCGAAGGGCGGCCGGGAGGTGGCGGTCCCGCGGCACCCTGCGCGCGGACGACGCGTCAGCGCCTCGTGCCCGCCCCTCTTTCCCGCACGGCAGCCCGCCCCTACTGTGGTCCGCCTCACGTGACATGCGCATGGGTGCAAATGCGCATGGGTGCAACGGCTGCCGACGGACGAGGAGGCGTGCATGGGAAGGCACGACAAGCAGGACGACGGGGGCGGCAAGGGCGACAAGTTGCCGGGTCAGCCCTGGACGCCCCCGAAGGAGCCGCCCACAACGGACGGCGGTTCCCCCGGGGGCGGCGGAAAGCACGGCAAGTGAGCGGCTGGCGGGAGCTGGTCGCAGGCCTTGCCTCTGACGGCACGCTGACCGCCGAGTGGGCGCCGGTGTTCGAGGCCCTGCCCCGGAGCGGGTTCCTGCCCGACGTCATCTGGCGGCACCACGTCCCGACCGGCCGCGTCGAAGCCGTCGACCGGGCCCGGGAGCCGCAGCGGTGGCGGGCGGCGGCCGAGTCCGGCGATCCTCTGGTGACCCAGTGGGACGACGGCGAGCACCAGGGGCCGGAGCAGGGGCGGGTGGCGTCGTCGTCGGCGTCCGCCCCCTCCGTCGTCGCCGCGATGCTCGCCGACCTCGACGTACGTCCCGGGCAGCGGGTATTGGAAGTCGGTACCGGCACGGGCTGGAACGCCGGCCTCCTCGCCCGCCGCCTCGGCGCCGGGGCAGTGACCACGGTCGAGGTGGACCGGCATCTCGCCGACACCGCCCGCGCGTCCCTGGAGCGGCAGGGCCTGGGGGCGGTCACGGTGGTCCACGGCGACGGCTTCCAAGGACATCCGCCCAGGGCCCCGTACGACCGGTTGATCGCCACTTGCGGCGTGCGCACGATCCCCGGCGCCTGGCTGCGGCAGTGCCGGCCGGGAGGCCGGATCGTGGCGCCGTGGGGCACCCGCTTCACCCGCACGGAAGCCACGGTGGCGCTCACGGTCGCCGAGGACGGGTGCAGTGCCGGCGGGCCGTTCACGACGCTGGTGCAGTTCATGAGCCTGCGCGCCCAGCGCCGGGACCTTCCCTCGTACGCCGACTACGTGACCGCCGAGTCCCGGGAGAAGGCCGACCGGGGCACGACGAAGCTGACCCTCGGTGAGACGCTCGCAGGCGACTGGGACCTCTCCCGGTTCGCCCTCGGCCTCCTCGTCCCGGACTGCGCGGTCGTCTTCGACGCGCCGCGGGGCGGCCGGCGGCCGGTGTGGCTGTGCGGCCTCGGCGACGACCGCTCCTGGGCATGCGTACTGTTCCGGGAGGACGATCACACGGGCGGCCTGCCGTCCACGGTTTACCAGTACGGCGGCCGCCGGTTGTGGGACGAGGTCGAGACCGCGTACGCCTGGTGGCAGGAGCAGGGCCGGCCCGGTCTCGGCCGCCTCGGCCTGACCGTCGACGGCCGGGGCCAGCACGTCTGGGTGGACACGCCGGACCACGTCGTGGGATTCCCGAGCGCAGTCTGAACCGCGCGCGGAGCAGGTGTCGTCGTCCGCTCTTACCCGGTGCCTCCTTTACCGGGTACCGGGCTCTCCCTTGCTTACTGGATGTGGATGACCGGCTCATGCCGGACGGGGAAGTTCACCGAGCGAGCGATGAAGCACACCGCATGCACGTCGCCGTGCAGTGCACGAGCCTTGTCCACCATCGACGCCTGGGCGACGGTCACTTCGGGGCGCAGCACGACCTCGGTGATCCGTCCTCCTCCTGCGCCGTTCGCGTCCATGGTCATGACCCCGCGAGCACGGTCTTCGTAGTCGACGACCGTCACCCCGCCGACAGCGCAAAGGTGGAGGTACCAGAGCATGTGGCACTGAGCGACCGAGGCCACGAGGAGTTCCTCGGGGTTCCAGCGTGCCGGATCGCCGCGAAAGGCGGGGTCGGAGGAGGCGGCGATGGGCGTCTTTCCCGTCGCCAGCACTTCATGGGCGCGACTGAAGGAACGGTAACCATCCGTACCGGAACCGAGGTTGCCCGTCCTTTCAATCGCTACGTCGTAGGTGTGCGTCTCAGCCATACGGCCAGGGTAGGCGGTACTGGTGTGGGTATCGGGCTGGTGTGGGTACCGGGGTCGGTGGCGGAGCGGATTCGCCTAGAGCGCCGTGTGGGTCAGCCAGTGGTCCAGCAGCGCGCGGTCACCGGCCACGGTCACCCGGCCGTCGTCCGGCGGAACGCGGCGGGAGAACACCAGCAAGAGATCCGTCACCGCACCCGACACCACCACATCGGCCTCGACGGGCCCGCGCTCCCACCGCAGAACCTCGGGCTCCCTGGTGATCACCCAGCCCTGCACGGAATCCGGGCGGAACCCGATCCGTTCGCCCCGGCCGCGCAGCCCTGCCACCGTCGGCCTGACCTTCTCGAAGGCCGGTGCGGACAGCAAGTCCAGATTCTCGCTGATCACGTCGGCGGCCAGGTCGTCGGCGACCTCGAACGCGGTGTCCGTTGCGAAAGCCGCATCGTAGTGGTGGACGCAGGTGTCGCTCAGCATCCTGCGCAGCCAGAAGACCGCCGGCTGCGGCCCGAAGAACGTGCGCACAAGGGTATCCGCGCCGGCCTGCTCGACCGCGCCGACCAGCTCCTCCGCGCCCGCGCCCAACCACCGGGCCCACGCGTCCGGGGCGCCGGGATCGGCCTGCCGCGGGTCAGGGGCAGGCAGTTGCTCGCCCTTGCGTACGAGTTCGGCTGCCCACCGATGCTCTTGACCGACGTGCCCGACGAGCGTGCGCAGCGACCAGGCGGGGCAGGTGGGCACCGGAGTCTCCGGATCCCTTCCGGCGACTGCACGGGCGAACCCTCCGGTCTGCTCCCGCAGGCCTTCCACGAGCCGTGCGGTGTACGGCGTCGGCATCGACGTCATCACGAAGCTCCTCCCACTGGGTGACGCCAGTACCGTAGGAACTCCAGTCCGGTGGAGGTTCAAGTGCCTTTGCGTGAACAGACGCTCGGGATCGGTGACCTGGCACGGCTGACCGGTGTGCCGGTGCGGACCGTCCGCTTCTACTGCGACGAGGGCATCGTCGGCTCCGTGCGCAGTGCGGGCGGGCACCGCAGGTTCGACAGGGCGGCTGTGGAACAGCTCCGCCTGGTCAGGCGGCTGCGCGGGCTCGGGCTGGGCCTTCCCTCCATCAGGCGTGTGCTCGCCGGCGAGCGCTCCTTGGCCGAGGCCGTCGCGGCCGAGCGGGCCGCGCTCGACGTACGGTTCGCGGACCTGGCCTGGCGGCGGGCCTCGCTGCGCGCGGTCGAGGAGGCCGGACCGGCCGACCGGGCCGCCAGGCTGGAGCTGCTGGCCGCCGTGGAAGGCGGGGGAGCCGCCCACGACGCACTGGCCGGCTTCTGGAGACGCACGATGGTCGTGCCGGTGTCCGAGGCGATGCTCACCGCATTCGTGACCATGGCCGTGCCCGAGCCGCCCACCGACCCGACCCCGGCGCAGGTGGTCGCCTTCGCCGAGCTGGTCGCCCTGGCCGGCGACCGGGAACTGACGAGCCTCCTGCTGGCCATGGCGCGAGCCAACGCCGAACTCGTCGCCGACGAGGCCGAGTTGCTGAACGGGATCAGCGAGGCGTGCGCCCTGGCCGCGCCCAGGGTCCGGGCAGGCGAACCGCCTCGCGGAGGCCCCGAACTCGACCGGTTCGTCGCCGCCCACGCCGCGGCCCGTGGTGGCCGCGACACGCCCCGGTTCAGAGGCCGGCTGCTGGCTTACGTAGCCGCTGACCGCGACCCGAGAATGCGTGCGTACTGGCGGCTCGCAGCCGAAGCAGGCGGCGACCCGGCTTCGCTCGGCGCGTCCCACCTGTGGCTGACCGACTCCCTCGAACGCGCCGTGAGTCCCGGTGCTCCCGAGGGCCGGGCCCCGCAGGCTGGGGTCGCCTTTGGGAGGAGCGGCACGGGTGCACCCGGTGTGCCCGGGCAGGCCCCGCCGATGGCAGGATGATCACGCGAATTGCAGGTTGTCAGGGTTTAAGGGACTTGAGGTGAGTGTGGCGGGGACGTGGCCGAAGCTGCGGGAGGCGCTGGACTCGGTGCCGTGGGACCAGCTCGGGGCTACTGACCCCGAGCCCGCCGGCGAGGAAGTGGCTCGCGTGTTCCGGCACCTCGTGCGCAAGGGCGCGGAGGCGACGGAAGAGGACTGCGACCCGCTGTTCGACCTCCTCGCGCCGTGGGACGGCCGGGTGCCGCGGACGGCGACTGCTGCGCTGCCGTTCGTCGTCGGGCTCGCCGCTGATCCGGGCATGGGCGCGCGGGTGGCCCTCATCGACTTGCTGGAGGTGCTGCGCCGAGCCGCGGTCAAAGCAGAACCGCATCGGACGGACCCGGCGTGGCCCGCGGCGTGGCAGCGCCACCAACCCGCGATACGAGCCCTGCATGCGGATCCGGACCCGGTGGTACGGCGGGCGTCCATCCCCCTCGCGGTCGGCGTTGCCGCGCCGGCGGAGCTGTGCCGGGCCGAGGCGGACCCGGCGGTGCGCGTGCCGCTGCTGCTCGCCCTGGGCGCTGCCGCCGCTGAGGCTGCTCCTGCCGATCGCACCGCTGCCCGCACGCAGCAGGAGGCGCAGGAGGAACTGCGGGGCCTGCATGAGCTGCACGAGCTGCACGAAACGTCGGCCGTACTCACCGCCGCCCTGCAGGACAGCCATCCCGCCGTAAGGGTTGCTGCCGTGCACGCCTGGGCGGGGACGGACCCGGAGGTCCCGGCCCGGCAGGTCGGTCTGCTGGTGGAGGCCCTGTCCGATCCCGCCGCGCCGCCGGCCTTCGAAGCCGCCTGGTATACGCCGGGAGGGGACGAGTCGTGGTCACGCGACGTCGTCGTCTCCCGGATGGCCGATCTCTTCTACGACACCCCGCAGACGGGCACTTCGTTCGTGACTCGGATGGTGGAGGCGGCCCGTCGCGCCGGGGACGCGGCTCTGTGTCGCGCCGCGCTCGACGTGGCGTGGGAGCTACTGGTGCACAGGCCTTCCACCGCGACCGCACTGCTGCCGGTGGCAGGCGGGCTGGTGGACGCCACGGACGACGGCGTACGGCTCAGAGCGGCGCACCTCCTTGCGGTGCTCGGCCCGCGTTCGGCGTCGTACGCCGACCAGCTCGCCGCGCTCCTCGACGACCCGGGGACGGACGAGTTCATCCATTGCACCGTCGGCGAGTACGCGCGATGGGCCCTGGCCCGCATCGGTGACCCGCGCGCGCTTCCGGGGCTGGTCGAGCGGTTCTACGCGCCTTATCGGGAGGGGTATTCGGGTGGCTGGACCGTCGGCGACCCCCGCCGCCCCGACCTCGGCGATGTCCTGGTCCCCCTGCGGAGCCACGCGGACGTGCTGATGCCGGCGCTGCTCGGCGCCATGCGCCACCACGCTGCGGACGGCGAAGTGAGCGGTCTGCTGACCCGCACCTTCCTCCGGGTCCTGGAGGCATGGGGCGAGGCGTCGTTGCCGGCCCTTCCGGACGTCGTGGCGCTGCTGGACGACCTGTGCTTCTCGCTGGACGCCGCCGAGACCCTGGCGGCAATGGGGCCTGCCGCCGCTTCCGCCGAGCCGGCCCTGCGCCGCTGCTCGGTCCTCGACGTTCCGGCGAACCACCGCAAGGTGGCCTGGGCCGCTTGGCGTGTCGGCGGCGACGGCCCATCCACCCTGCGGTTCCTCGGTGACGAGATACTGAAGGAAGAAGGCCCGTTCTGCCCCGTCGGACTGCTGGCGGACTTCGGCCGTGCGGCCGCACCGTACGCCGACCGGGTGCGGCAGGTCATGGACCGCGCCACGGGGTGGGACCGCGTGCAGGCCGCGGCCACGCTGTGGGCGCTCACCGGCGAATCCGGACCGAGCGTCTCGGCGTTGGAGAAGTGCGTACTGCCGTTCGCCGACGGCCATGGCGACGGAGGCTACGGAGTCCTCGGTGACGCCTTGCGCGCCCTCGCACGGATCGGCGCCACGACGCCGGCGATACGCGCCGCCCTTCAAGCGGCCAAGGCATCCGACCGCCGTCTGTCGTTGCACGACGGCTACGAGGCCGTCCTCCAGGACGAGGAACTCCGCACAGCGATCGAGAACGTACTAGCCCTTACGTAACCGTGCGCCGAGAAAGGGCGGGAGGACGAAAAAAGGATGCCGGAGCCGTGAACCTGAGACCGGAACTGCTGCCGCCACCGGTGAGCCGGCGGCGGCCGGACGAGACGGCCCGCGAGATCGACCGCATATCTTCGCCGAGTACCACGGCAGCAGGAGCCTGGAGGAATTCGCCGCAGAGGCCGGCCGACCCGGGTGGCGCGTGGTGGCAGACGTGACGAGAGACGAGCTCGTGGAAATCGTCCGTCGCGCCGTCCGCCGCGTCACGGCGTGCTGAGCTCAGTTACCGCGGCGTACCCGGGCGGCCTTGCGGGCCTCGGCGAGCTTGCGGGCTTCGGTGGCCTTGCGGGACTTGCCGCCACCCCGGGGCGAGGTGTCCTTGGTGCTGCCCAGGCCGCGGAAGGGGACGTTGGTGTTCTTGGCCCGGGGAGGGGTGGGCCCGCCGTCCAGCGGGGTGCCGGAGGGCGCCTTGGCGCCGGTGATCCGGCTCAGCTCCGCCTCGCCCGAGCGCACCTTGGTGACCGTCGGCTCGATACCGGCCTCGGACATCAGCCCGCTCACTTCGCGGCGCTGGCCCGGCAGCACCAGCGTGACGACGCTGCCGGACTCGCCGGCCCGGGCGGTGCGGCCCGCGCGGTGCAGGTAGTCCTTGGGGTCGGTGGGCGGGTCGACGTTGACGACGAGATCGAGATCGTCGACGTGCAGGCCGCGGGCCGCGACATTGGTCGCCACCAGGACGGTGATCTCGCCGTTCTTGAACTGCGCGAGGGTCCGGGTGCGCTGCGGCTGGGATTTGCCGCTGTGCAGGGCCGCCGCGTGCACACCGCTGGCCCGCAGGTGCCGGGTGAGCTGGTCGACCGCGTGCTTGGTGTCCAGGAACAGCAGCACGCGGCCGTCGCGGGCGGCGATCTCCGTGGTGACGGCGTACCGGTCGGGGCCGTGGACGACCAGCACGTGGTGGTCCATCGTCGTGACCGCGCCCGCGGACGGGTCGACCGAGTGGACGACGGGGTCGTTGAGGTAGCGGCGGACCAGGCTGTCGACGTCGCGGTCCAAGGTGGCCGAGAACAGCATCCGCTGGCCGTCGCGGTGCACCTGGTCGAGCACCTCGGTGACCTGCGGCAGGAAGCCCATGTCGCACATCTGGTCGGCCTCGTCGAGGACGGTGATCCGTACCCGCCCCAGGTGGCAGGCCTTGCGCTCGACGAGGTCGTGCAGACGACCGGGCGTGGCGACGACGACCTCGGCCCCGTCACGCAACGTAGCGGCCTGCCGACCGATCGACACGCCACCGACGACCGTGGCCATCCGCAGCCGGAGCGCGCCGGCGTACGGCGCGAGTGCTTCGGCGACCTGCTGGGCCAGCTCGCGGGTGGGCACGAGGACCAGAGCGAGGGGCTGCTTCGGTTCCGCACGCCGGCCGGCCGTCCGCGCGAGCAGTGGCAGGCCGAAGGCGAGCGTCTTGCCCGACCCGGTGCGTCCCCGCCCCAGGACGTCGCGTCCCGCGAGGGCGCTGGGCAGCGTGGCCGCCTGGATCGGGAACGGCTCGCGCACGCCGCGCTCGGTCAGCGTCCGCAGGACCGCTGCCGGCAGCTCCAGGTCGGCGAAGGAGGTGACCGGAGGGACCGGAGGGACCGGAGAGGCCGGAGAGAGGGGCTTGGGCCGGTCGAGGCCGTCGTGGGAGGTGACGGGGCGGTCCGGGTGGTTCATGAAGAGCCTTCCGCGTGGGAGAACGTACCGACGTACCGAGGAAGGCCCGGCAGGAATGAGCGGCCGACGGCCGGGGAACCGGACGGACACCGCCGTCCGCCGCCCGGCCGATCAAACATGTAACGATAACACAACGTGACGGGCTGCCCCGGATGCGGCGATCCTGATCCTGCGCACCACCAGCGTGCTCGTGATCACGCCCCGGTCACCCCCGCATGCGTACGGTGCAGCGACGGCGCCTCGATCTCGTCGAGCAGGGCTCGTGCGAAGTCGGTGTGCGTGATGCGGGCAGAGGCGTCAGCCGGAGCGATGGCGTAATGCCCTGCCGGTTCGCCCGCGTGGTCGAAGTCTCCGGCCGGGCTGAGCACTACCCAGTCCAGACCGTCCGGCGCTTCCGCCCGCAGGGTTTCGGTCCCGGCGCCGTGGCCGAGGTAGAACTCCCGCCACTCTTGCGGGTATCCGGGGGTGTCCATCAACAGCGGTCCGGTCTCCGTCGGCAGCACGGAGGCCAGCCCGACGGACACCAGTCGTCCGACTCCCGCCTGCGGCAGGCCCGCTGCGAGGGCGCGGGCCACCGCGGGGAAGAACACGCCCGGCGCTTGTCCACCGTCGTGAACGGCGGCGACAGCGGCGTCGTGTCCCATCGCCAGCCGCGCCACATCCGCCGGCGCGGTGACGTCTCCGTCCGCGCGACCCGCTTCGGTGACCGTGTACCCGCGCTTTCGAGCCTCCGCTACCGCAGCCCGTCCGACCCGGCCGCCGGCACCGAAGACGATGATGCGGCCCTTGCTGATTTCCGTGTGGTTCGTCATGCGGCAGACACTAGAGAAAGGGGTGGTTACCGATTGGGTACCGGCCTACCGTACGGATCATGAACCAGGCCTCGTCTCAGCCCGCTCCGCCGCCCGCCCCGCCCCTCGCTCCGCCGCCCCTGGATGCGGACATGTTCGACCCTGTCTGCCCGTCCCCGCTGGTGCCGTTCAAGGTCGGGGACAAGTGGGCCTCGCTGATCCTGCGCTGCCTCGAGGACGGCCCGCGCCGGTTCTCCGAGCTCAAGGTCCCGCTGCGCGGCATCACCTCGAAGTCCCTGACCCAGTCCCTGCGCGGCCTCGAGCGCAGCGGCTTCGTCAGCCGGGCCGAGCACGAGGGCCCGGAGCGGCGCGTCGAGTACGCGCTGACCCCGCTCGGCCAGGGGCTGCTGGGCCCCTTGGACGCGGCGTGCGAGTGGACGCGGGACCACTGGGACGAGCTGATCGACGCTCAAGAAGCAGAGGGTGTGACGGCGTAGCCGGATTGCCCCGTGTGTGCTCCTGTGCGCCGTTTGCGAGTGTGCTTTCCTGTCCAGGACTGTTGGTGACAGAAGTGGCAAACAGTCAACTACGGGGGTAGGCCATGGCCACCGTTCGCTGGGTTCTCGCATTCGATTCCTCGTGCTGCCGGTGCAGGGCCATGGCCGAGGAGGTCAAGGACTACGGGGGTGGCCGGCTCGACGTCATGCCGCTGGACGATCCGTCCGTCCAGGGCTGGCGCACCCACGCCTTCGGGTCGCGGTTGAAGCACGTGCCCACCCTGATCCGGGTGGCGGGAGGGAATGCGGCCGTACGCGCCTGGACAGGCTGGCCGATGGGCGTGCGCCTGGCCTTCCGGCTCGGGCCGCGCCGCACGGCGCGGCTGCTGCGCGCCCTGGGCGCCGAGAGCGAGAGGCAGCCGCGGGCCGGGTCTGCGGAGGGGATGGGACGGGGGCGGTTCTTGCGCCTGGCCGGGCTGGCG